>CAYYZU010000240.1:0-3484 GCA_964476205.1 uncultured Actinomyces sp.
TGCAGTCGAAGAGGTCGCCATCGGTGAAGTGCTCCACCATGAGCCGCTCCGGATCACGCCAGTAGTCGAAGATCTGGCTGCCCTGGATGTGCCGGCCGATGCCCCAGGCACGCCGGTAGCCGCGCTCGGCGAGGTAGGCACCGCCCGCGGCGAGCGCGTCGAGATCGAGCACCTGGTACGCCGAGTGCACGTATCCCGGGCGTGGGCCCACGGTCATGGCGATCGTGTGGTGATCCGAGGGAGTGTCGCCGTTGTCGCAGCGGATGAAGGCCATGGAAGGCCCGCGTTCGCGCTGGCCTTCGAGGAAGAGGAAATCGCTCACGATGAGGCCGAACATCTGCAGGTACCAGTCGAGATCGCGCCGGAAGGACGTCGACATGAGGACGACGTGACCGAGGCGCTGGATGCGCGCCGGCTCGCGCGGCGGGCGCTGAGTTGCATTGACTCGCGCGACCGCGTGTCCGTAGTTGGAGTAAAGCGGCACCTGGTCGGCGAGCGCATGGGCCGTGTCCGCGCCGTACGACACCGCCACGGGCACACCGCTTGGATCGCGCAACTGCACCATCTGGCCGCCGATGAGCGGATCCGCGTCGACGACCGGGCGACCCGTCACGCGCTCGAGGCGCTGGAGGTCACCGGCATCGCGGGCCTGGAAGACAGGGCCGACGAAGCGGGACTGCTCGCCGCGTCGGATGACGACGCAGGGCGTGCCGGACCAGGTGCCCCGGAGGTAGAGGGCATCCGCGGTGCGCAGGTGCACGCTGAAGCCGAAGTCGAGAGCGAAGACCGTGGCGCGATCGAGGTCGGGCTTCTCGAACTCCAGCCACGCGAGGTCGCGGACCTTGATCACGGGATCGGCATGGCGACCGGGGTGCTCCCCCCGCTCACGCCCCTGCTCGCTGTGCAGGTCGTGATGGGGATCGACGGTGGGGCTCGCTGCCATGGTGCCTCCTTGGGAGGCGAAGTCTTGCCTTTTCTGACGATTTCGTCAATATTTCATCCATGGGGCAGCGGGCGGTTCACCAGGGCCTCTGCCTCGGCACCGTCGAGCCCGAGCAGGGTGAGCACTCCCCGGGCCAGGTCATCGGTCGCCGCGACAGCATCCGCCTCGGGGTGCGCCTCGAGATAGGCGAACAGTCCGAGCACCATGCCGCCCACGATGGCCTGCGTGCGCTTCAGGTCGTCCACGCGCACCCGGCCCGCCTCCCGCGCTGCACCAAGGTCACGCAGCGCACGCGGCGCAAGTCCAAAGTCGGCTGTCACGAACCTCAGACCCGTGCGCACGATGAGCGCGCGCATGACGGGCAACTGCGCGGCCATGCGACCGGTGTATCGAATGCCCACCACGTAGACCTCGAGTGGATCAGAGAGTCCCGCGGTCACGCTCTCGATGAGATCGGCGTGGGCCTCCATCGTCACCATGATCGCGGTGTCGAAGAGGTCGTCCTTGGACTCGAAGTGGTTGTAGAACGAGCCTTGCGCGACGCCAGCGATCTCCGTGATCTCCTGGATCGACACATCTCCCCGGTCACTCGTCGCCAGGATCTGCTGCGCCGCTTGGATCAGCGCTGCGCGCGTACGCGCGGGCCGCGGATCCGGCTTCCTCTCGGCTTTCATCAACCCAGGCACGCTGGCAGGCTAGCCCCTCACCTCCATGGATCGGAGACGTCATGCGCACGAGACTGATCGCACTCGCGGCACTGCCGCTCAGCGCGGCAGTGGCTGCCGCCAGCCTCGTCGCACCCGCGGCAAGCGCCGAGGGCGGCGGGGCTGCACCCCCACCGCCGTGGACGATTCCTGCGGAGACGACTTTCGCCTACGGCGTCGCAGCCGGCGAAGTGCGCCAGACGTCTGCCGTGCTGTGGGGGCGCGCCGGTCAGGCAGGCACGGTGACGCTAATCGTTGCACTGGACAAGTCCCTGAAGCGCGTGGTCCATACGCGTGACATTGAGTCGCTTCCCGCGGAGGACTTCATCGTGCAGGCGGTCGTCGACGGCCTGAAGCCGGGCACGACGTACTACTACCAGTTCTCCCTCGGTGCCGACCGAAGCGATCTTGGGCGCTTCCAGACCGCACCGCGCAGCACAGACCGCGGCACCGTGACCTTTGCCTTCAGCGGTGACGCCCAGGCCACGCCCGATCCCACGACAGGCAGGCCCTTCTTCAACGACTTCGAGGTCTTCGATCGCATGGCCGAGGAGGGCAACAACTTCAATATCCTGCAGGGCGACACGATCTATTCCGACACTCAGGTGGGAGGAGAGGTCGACGGCGTCGAACTCATCTCTCCGTGGGTCGCCCGCACCGTCGAGGAGAAGTGGTCGGTCTACCGCCAGAATCTCGCGCTCGACCCCATGGCCCGGTTCCGCAGCTCCGCCAGCCTCTTCAGCCACTGGGACGACCATGAGTTCATCAACAACTTCACGGTCCCGGACGACGGACAGGAGCTCTTCATCGCTGGCAAGGAGGCCTTCCTCGACTACACACCGCTGCGTGGATTCGACGACAGCGTCGGCCTCTACCGCACGCAGCGCTGGGGCAAGAACCTGCAGATCTTCTTCCTGGACCAGTCCAGCTTCCGTTCGCAGATGGCGGAGGGGCCCTGCACGAGTCCACTCACCGGCAAGCCAGACCCCGCACCGACGCTGCCGGCCAAGATGCGGGCGCTCTACAAGCTGCTGGTGCCGCCATTGGAGTGGGAGGTGTCGCAGGAGTGCCTCGACGCGATCGCCGACCCGAGCCGCACGATGCTGGGCGATGCGCAGTTCGCGCGTTTCATCGCCGACCTCAAGGCATCCACAGCCACCTTCAAGGTGGTCATGCTCCAGGAGCCGATCCAGGAGGTCGTCATCAACCAGTACGACCGGTGGGAGTCCTACACCCACGCGCGCACTCAGCTGCTCACGGCAATCCAGGAGGTCGCGCCCCGGAATCTGATCTTCCTGACGACCGACCTCCACGCCAACATGATTGGCGACGTGCGCATGCGCACGTTCGGTGGCAAGCCCATCACTACGCCGTACAAGGAGGTCGTGGCCGGCCCGATCGCCGCGACGACGCACAAGTACCAGATCGTCAATGCCTACGACCGCCCGCAGCTCGCCGACATGGTGCGCAACCTCTTCTACACCGCGAGCGTCGACCCCAAGGGCGAGTCCGGTGGTCTCGGCATGACGTGCGCCAACCTCGATACCTACGCCTACGGACAGGTGAAGGTGACGAGCACCAGGCTGACCGTGACGCTGAAGGACCTCAACGGCAAGCGCGTGCTCAGCGAGGGGGGCTCAGTCACACCTGCGGGCAAGCCGTGCCCGGTGGTCACGCTCACCGCTCGCTGAGACAGAGGGCCCAGCGCAAGGCATCCGGAGCTCAGACAGCTCTTCGACGTCCTCGGGGACACGGGGGCGTTGAGCCAGCAGTTCGCAGCCACGAGTCGGTACCGTCGTACCCATGTCTGAAGCCCCCATGTCACAAGCGCGCGTAC
>CAYYZU010000241.1:0-3479 GCA_964476205.1 uncultured Actinomyces sp.
CACGCTGCCTAAGTTCGGCATCGAGGTGAGCTTCGTCGAGAACCCGGATGACATCGAGTCATGGCGAGCCGCCGTGCGACCCAACACCAAGGCGTTCTACGGCGAGTCCATCGCCAACCCCAAGAACGACATCCTCGATATCCGGGCCGTCGCCGATCTTGCCCATGAGATCGGCGTGCCGCTCATCATCGACAACACGGTGGCCACTCCCTACCTCATCCGTCCGATCGAGTGGGGAGCCGACATCGTCGTGCACTCGGCGACGAAGTACATCGGCGGCCATGGGACCGCCATCGCAGGTGCGATCATTGACTCGGGCAACTTCGACTACGCCCAGTACCCCGATCGCTTCCCCAACTACAACCAGCCAGACCCCAGCTACCACGGGCTCGTCTACGCGCGGGACCTCGGTGTCGGATCGGCGTTCGGCGCCAATCTCTCCTTCATCCTCAAGGCGCGCGTGCAGTTGCTCCGCGACCTGGGTGCGGCGGTCGCCCCCTTCAACGCATGGCTGCTGGCGCAGGGCCTCGAGACGCTCAGCCTGCGCATGGAGCGCCATGTGGCCAACGCGCGCCGCGTCGCGGAGTTCCTCGAAGGGCGCGATGAGGTCCTCAAGGTCAACTACGCGAGCCTGCCGTCGAGCCCCTGGCACGCGCTGGCGCAGAAGTACGCGCCCGCAGGCTCGGGTGCGGTGCTGTCCTTCGAGATCGAGGGCGGCGTCGAGGCTGGGAAGCGCTTCGTCGAGGCGCTCGAACTGCACAGCCACGTGGCCAACATCGGCGACGTGCGCAGCCTGGTCATTCATCCCGCTTCGACGACGCACTCGCAGCTCACGCCGGAGGAGCAACTCTCGGCAGGTGTCACGCCGGGCCTGGTGCGCCTCGCCGTGGGCATCGAGGGCATCGACGACATCCTGGCTGACCTGGACGCGGGTTTCCGCGCAGCGAAGGAGTCCTGAGCAGTCACATGTCTGCAGCATCTCGCGAGGCCGTGCCCTACGGTCCGCTCTCCTACGACGGGCCCCCTCCTGCCACCGGTGCGTGGCGGGAGGGGTTTCCCGCCGGGGAGCGTCGCTTCGTTGACGTCGGTGACGTGCGGGTTGCTGCGGGGACAACGATTCCTGCGGTGCGCGTGGCCTACCAGACATGGGGAACGCTGAACGAGCAAGGCACCAACGCTGTGTATGTCTGCCACGCGCTGACGGGGGACTCCCACGTGGCCGGCGATGCGGGTCCGGGACATCTCACGGCGGGGTGGTGGGACGGTCTCGTGGGGCCAGGGGCGCCGGTCGACACGGATGAGTGGTTTGTCGTGTGCGCCAACGTCCTCGGTGGATGCCAGGGCACGACAGGTCCGGTGACCCTGGCTCCGGATGGCAGGCCGTGGGGGAGCCGCTTCCCAGTCGTGACAGTGGCCGACATGGTCGAGGTTGAGCGTCGAGTCATGGATGAGCTCGGGATTCCTTCCTGGGCGCTCATGCTTGGGCCGTCCCTGGGAGGGATGCGCGTGCTCGAATGGATGGCGGCTCATCCCGATCGCGTGCGCTCAGGGCTCGTGCTGGGGACGGCCGCTGCGGTGACGGCTGACCAGATCGGTACGCATGCCGCGCAAATCGCGGCTATCGAAGCTGACCCGAGGTATCTCGGTGGCGACTACTACGACCAGCCGGCTGGCGAGGGTCCTCACGTGGGGATGGGAATCGCTCGCCGCATCGCGCATCTCACCTACCGCAGCGAGAGCGAACTCGACCTTCGCTTCGGGCGGGACCCGCAAGGCGACGAGGATCCGACGTCCGGCGGGCGCTTCGCGGTCGAGTCCTACCTGGACCACCAGGCCGACAAGCTGGCAAGGCGATTCGATGCCAACACCTACATCGCTCTCACTCGCGCGATGAGCCTGTTTGACCTGGGCGAAGGGCGCGGGGGAGTGGCGGAGGCGCTGGGGAGCATCCGCGCTCCCCTCACCGTCGTCGGACTCGACTCCGACCGTCTCTTCCCGATCCGGCTCCAAGAGGAAATCGTCGCGGCGACCCCTACCGCGCGGCCGCTCCAGGTCGTGCGATCGCCCTACGGGCACGATGGCTTCCTCGTGGAGAAGGAGCAGGTGGGCGAGATCGTCCGAGAGGCCCTCAGCGTCGTCCCCGTGACCTGACCGGGCCTGACCGGAGCGCGCACCGTGCGTGCGCACTGTGAGCAGCAGCGTGGCTACGCCGCGTCAGCCCGGCCTAGCGTCACGGTATGCGCACCCTGCGACTTGTCCTCATGGCGTTCGCCGCAATGCTCATGGTCCCGATCACGTTCGGGTCGACGTCCGCGGTGAGTGCAGACATCACGATCATCGGCGACGACGACCAGGATGCCTTCGTGGGCACGGGGAGCCTGCTCCTGCCCCCGCAGATCGCGACGGACTTCCGCGAGGTGGCGGCGGCGTGCCCGGGCTGCACGTGGCGCTCCGTGATCCAGTGCGAGATGACATCGGCCGGGGCGTGCCGAGGGCCGGCGCGACTCTGCGGCGCCGACGGCTACTGGCTGAGAGTCTTCCTCACGCGCCCTGACGGGACGGAGATCAATCTCGGAGCAGCCTGCTTCGGATCGGGGGGCCCGGTGTCGCGCGAGACTGCGGAGGCCCAACTGCGCGATCGGATCGTCGCCCAGGTCCCGGAGTTGCGCGCATGGCGTCAGCCAACAGGCCGCGTGCTCCCGCATCTGCCTGTCGTCTTCGGAGTCACTCAGTCTGAGCAGCCACTCGTGGAGTCCTTCACGCTCGTGGGTCTGCCGATCGAACTCACGGCCCGGCCACGGTGGGTGTGGGACTTCGGCACGGCGTCACTGAGCACGAGTAGTGCGGGACGGCGCTGGCCCCACGCCACGGTGGACCACACCTATCGTGCATCAGGGACCGGTCAGGTGCGCGTGACCGCGGTGTGGGAAGCGACGTATGAGGTGGCCGGCGTCGGCCCGCTGACGATCGACGAGCCCGTGACCCAGTGGACGTCCCTCGATATCCCCGTGGGCCAGGGCAGAGCCGTCCTCGTGCGCTGACGCAGTCCGTGGCCCCGGCGTGCCGAGGTGGCCCGGGGTAGGTCTGGGAGCAAGGTCGTGGGAGACTATGACCGTCCCGGGTGACCGGGGCGTGGCGCCCGGCAAGTCCTCGGACTTGACTCGGGCCCTCTTCATGGGACGACTCATGGCCGAAACGGCTCATGGGCGACAGGGGACCAGCGCGGAGGTTGGCGTAGATGGCAGTGGCGAAGAAGGCCCCCGCAAAGAAGGCGCCGGCCAAGAAGGCTGCACCGGCGAAGAAGGCCGCTCCCGCCAAGAAGGCCGCTCCGGCAAAGAAGGCCGCTCCGGCAAAGAAGGCTGCTCTCGCGAAGAAGGCCGCTCCGGCAAAGAAGGCTGCTCCCGCGAAGAAGGCCGCTCCGGCAAAGAAGGCTGCTCCCGCGAAGAAGGCTGCTCCCGCGAAGAAGGCTGCTCCCGCGA
>CAYYZU010000242.1:0-3459 GCA_964476205.1 uncultured Actinomyces sp.
TGGACTACGTCTTCCGCCGCCTGGCGCTGGATTACCTGCCCGAGGAGAAGCGCGCCGAACTCGGCATCTTCACCGCCGAGGAGCGTGCGGCCACGGTCGCGGCGACCTACGGTGGCGGGGCGCCGGCGATCGAGGCGGAGGCCGTTGTCGAGACGGAGGAGACCGTGGCTCCGACAGCTCCGGTTGCCCAGGATGTGCCCGCCAACGTGCACTCCTCCGCGGAGCTGCTCGAGGCGCTCACGGGCACCGCGTCCGACGCACCGCTGTGCATGACCTGCGGCGTCAAGATGCGCCCGGCAGGCTCGTGCTACGTCTGCGAGGGATGTGGGAGCACTTCCGGCTGCAGCTGATTTCGCTCGAAGCAGATGCCCCGGGAGACTCTCCCGGGGCATCTGCTTTGTCCTTCCGGATCGGAAGCCGACGCGGTGTCGACCAGCCCCGAGGGCTCCGGGGCGATCGTTGGCGCGCGAACGGCGGGGACGTTCTAGTACGCTGTCCCTAACAGTCCGCTCCACCCAACTCTTATCAGGGGGATGCTCATGCGCTTGACGAACAAACTGGTGGCCGTTGCGGCGAGTGTCGTTCTCGCCTCGGGGGCTTTGGTCGCGGCAGCGGGATCGGCGCAGGCGGCTCAGGCGACCGGTGCCATCACGATGACGCTGAAGCCGGGTCTTGCTTACGTCATCACCGGTGACCACTGGGTCGGTGTGAAGCCGGCGCGAACGGGTATCGAACCCGCCGGCAGTCCTTTCCCGGGGCCGACGGTGACCTTCCCCGTGTCCTTCGAAGACGGGGCCTTCAAGGTGCGCGGCAAGGGCGAGCTCGCTCTCGGCCCAGGCAGCATCAGTGCGCGCAAGCCGCTCGTGAGCGCCACGCCGGAGCAACTGGCCAAGGGCAAGGCACAGGTGTCCTTCCTCGTGGGGAATGGAAACCTCCTCATGGTGCCGTTCTACGTGAAGAACTTCGAGAAGGTCGGTACCGATACCGAGGGATTCGTCCTGTGGTCTGGCGATCTGCATGCCACGAAGGACAAGAAGACACTGAAGGACTTCAACGGATTCTCCGGACTCACCGGCAACAAGGCTCTCAAGCCCGGCCAGGCACTCGGGGTCATCAATGTTGAGGTGAAGGCTTCCTAACTCGTTCATGAGCAAGCCTCACGTGGGGCGGGACTATGGGCGCTGCCGCAGGCGACGCCCATAGCCCGCCCCACGGCCATTACTGGCTCGTAGCGGGTGCGCCTGTTCGCACCGGGGGCGGATGGTTGCACTGGCGCGTTGCCGAGCTGCTCCAGAGTTGCCCTGGGTTGCGCGAGCCTGGCGGTTCAGGCGAGTGAGTCCGTCAGGCTGTCCACGACGGTGGCGACAGCCGCGTCGCACGCCTCATGCCACTTGGTGGCCTCGGGGCCCTTCTTGGGAGCGCCCAGGTAGGTGACCGGCTTGATGTACGTCGCATTCACGCTCACCTGGCAGCCGTCGGCAATGGAGTGGAAGGCCACATCCACGGTGATCGGGTACAGGTCTGAGGGGCTTGCGGCGAGCGTGAGGCCGATATCCGATGACACCGTGCCGTAGGTGAAGAGGGCGACCTCTCCATGCTCCGCGTGGATATCCACGCCGGAGTCGTTGATGCTCGTGTAGCCCCCGGCGTTGAGGGCCGCAAGTACCCGGTCATGTGCCTCCTGAGGGGGCACGGTGACGGCGAATGACTTGGCCGCCGTGATCGGCGGGAAGAGCTTTCCGAATATCGACATTCGGTCGACCCCCTTCTGTTCTGGAGAGGCTACCGCAATGAGTCCTTGCCACTCAGTCCTTGCTGCGCTCGATGGCATCCATATCCGCGTGGGCGCTACCGAGATCAGCGCGCAGGAATGCCTCCGTCTCCGGGAGCGCCACGTGGAGGTCGCTCACCCGGTGCACCTCGGCGACAACCTCCGGGGCGCGAAGGTCGAAGACGTGACCGGCGCTCGTGCGGTCCTTGGACACGGCATGCAGGTGGTAGCCGGGGATGGCGATTGCCTGACTGAAGGGCGGCGACCAGAAGCCGACGATCGTCGCGGTGATGTCGTGACACTCGAAGACCGACTGATCGGCGACAGCCTCGACAAGGGGGGTGCCGGAGGCATGGCGACACGCAGCCCGCAGACGCAGCTCGTCGAAGTGGCCCGTGATGCGCCAGGCGAAGAAGTCATTGTTGCTCGTACGCAGGCCATCGAGGCGCGCGGTGAGGTCGTCGAAGGACCCGATGTCGCTGAGGGAAACCGTCTCGTCAGGGGAGAAGGCGACGACGGTGGCGAAGGGGGTGAGCGTGTCATCCGACACCTCGGTCACCGATCCATCGCCTCGCGCCTGATAGCAGTGACCGTCGACGAGGATCATCTCCCCATCGAGCTCCTCAAAGGTGCCGAGACCGGTATCTCCATGCCGGCGCAGGGCGCCCACGGTCATGGCCCCCTGGTAGAGCCCCTCGATGAGGGCGCCGGACGTCGACACCTGGAACATCGAGTGGTGCTCGACGTCGAATGCCTCCGCCAGGGCGTCCTGAACCACCTGGCGAACGGGCAGCTCGAGCGACTCGGCGCGGGCCTGGATAGCCGCCCAGAGGGCATCGGAGACAGTGGTCTGGAGGCGGTGGGCCATGGAGGCACGCTAGGGGGCCGGTCAAGCGCCGGTCATGGCGCTCCGCCTCGTGTTGCCCGAGTCAGGATCTGGACCTAGTCTGCAATCGTGACCATGTCGGCCCAGATCCTGCGGGATCACGGAGTGCAGGTGACCGCGCAGCGGATCGCCGTCCTTCAGGCCGTCGCCGCCCGCCCACATGTCACGGCCGATGTCGTGGCCGAGATGGCCCGCGGTGAGATCGGGGCCATCTCGAAGCAGTCGGTGTACGACGCTCTCGCCACGCTCGTCGATGCAGGAATCGTGCGGCGCATCGAGCCGGCCGGCTCGGCCGCCCGCTACGAAACGCGCGTGAGTGACAACCACCACCATCTCGTCTGTCGCGGATGCGGCGCCGTGGTGGACGTCGACTGCGCCGTGGGTGCGGCCCCCTGCTTGACGGCCGCCGACACCGCAGGCTTCGCGGTCGACGAGGCCGAGGTGACCTACTGGGGCACCTGCCCCGAATGCACGACCAGCACTGCCGTCTAGCGCTCGATAGTCAGTACGACCACGCCATACAACCGGAGGAGACAACATGGCGAACGAAAGCAAGTGCCCGATGTCGGCAGGTGCCGGCGTCGGTACCCAGAATGAGGACTGGTGGCCCGAGCAGCTCGACCTGCGCGTGCTCCAGCAGAACCCGCCCCAGGCCGACCCCATGGGGGAGCACTTCGACTACGCCAAGGAGTTCGAGGCTCTCGACCTGGCGGCCGTCAAGGCCGACCTGCGCGCTCTCATGACCGACTCGCAGGAGTGGTGGCCCGCCGACTACGGCCACTACGGCCCCTTCTTCATCCGC
>CAYYZU010000243.1:0-3427 GCA_964476205.1 uncultured Actinomyces sp.
TGATGACGCGGCCGACCTGCACCTCAGCGGTGGTCTGGCCGGGCTCCACGATGACCGGTCCGATCATTCCTGCGCCTCCATCGGTCTGTGAGGGGGCCGCGGACGAACTCGGCGCCGCAGCGGAGCTGGACGACGTACCGTCCGATGAGCCTCCGCAGGCGGTGAGCACGCCGGCTCCGCCCAGGGCGATGATGCTGGCAGCCGCGATGGTGAGGCCGCGGCGGGCGTTCGAACGCATGAGTCCCTGCTTCCTGTCTGCCCCTCGTAGGGGTCGAGCCGTCCGGCTCATCCCCATGTTGACGGACAAGGTCCCCCACTGGTTCCTCATCCGTTCGGATGATGACCGCGCCCTGAGGTCAGGCATACCGCCTCTGCCCGTTCCGGCAGATCCCGCAGGTCCCTGGTGGAGGGCCTCGCGGAGGACCACACTGGCCCCATGACCAGCCGGCGCAACCCGTCGAATAGGGAGCGGGAGCAATCCTCCGCTCAGGCCCCCAAGGTCGAATTCGAGGAGACGACCCCCTACGACGCCTACGTGCGCGCATCCACCCTGGCCACCCTGCAGAAGACCGCGACGGACGAGCCGGGCGAGTACATGTTCTTGGTCCTGTCGCAGATCATGGAGCTCTACTTCAACCTGCTGGCCTTCGAGTGGCGCACGGCCCAGCGATTCCTGCGCGAGGACCGGCTCGGCGAGGCACTCCTCGCGCTGCGGCGCAGCAAGGACCACTTCACTGGTCTCAACGCGTCGTGGACCAGCTTCAGCTGGATGACACCGCCCGACTTCAACTCCTTCCGCGAGGCACTCGGCGAGGCTTCCGGCTTCCAGTCCTTCCTCTACCGCCACATCGAGTTCCTGCTGGGCTTCAAGGACCCGGCGCTTCTCAGGCCGCACAAGCACGTCGCCGGCGATCACTACGCCGAGTTGGTCGCGGCCTTCGAGTCGCCGAGCCTCTACGACGACGTGCTCGCCTATCTCGCGCGGCAGGGATACGCCGTGCCGCAGGAGGTACTCGACGCGGAGACCAACTCGACCCACGAGTGGAACGAGGCGATTGAGGACGTCTGGGTCCAGGTGTACGCCGACAACGGTCATGGCAGCCCGCTGCGTGAGCTCGCGGAGTCGCTCACCGATGTCGCCCAGCAATTCAGCGACTGGCGCTACTGGCACCTCATGGCGGTGCGGCGCAGCATGGGCCACAAGGGTGGCTCCGGCGGGTCCGCCGGACTCGCCTGGCTCGAGAAGAGCCTCCAACGGGAGGCCTTCCCCGAGCTGTGGTCGGCACGGACGAGAATCTGAGCGTGCGCGACTACGACCCCACCCTCGACAGCGAGGACCCCGGCTGGCGCGATCGCTTCCACATCCCGCCGTTCGTGGCTCCCCTCGACTTCCCGGATGCCCCCGGCGCCGCGTATCCCGAGGTTGCCTACTTCGCCGGCAACTCCCTCGGTCTGAAGCCGCGCGCCACGCGCGAGGCCCTGCTCACGGAGTTCGACCGCTGGGCCACCTGGGGCGTGGAGGGCCAACTGACCGGGCCGCGGCCGTGGAAGGACTACCACGAGGCGCTCACCGATCCGACCGCCCGTCTCGTCGGCGCACTGCCGCACGAGGTCGTGGTGATGAACTCGCTCACCGTCAACATCCATCTGCTCTTCGCGACCTTCTATCGGCCGGCGGGCCGGCGGACGAAGATCGTGATGGAGGACATCGTCTTCCCCTCCGACGGCTACGCACTCGCCTCGCAGGCGGCGTGGCACGGACTCGATCCGGCAGAGCACGTCGTACGCCTGCGGCCCCGCGACGGAGAAGACACGCTGCGTACTGAGGACGTCATACAGGCGATTCGCGACCTCGGCGACGAGGTGGCCGTGGTGTTCTTCAGCGCGGTCAACTACCTCACGGGCGAGTGGCTTGACATGCCGGCCATCACCGCGGCCGGACATGAGGTGGGAGCGGTCGTCGGCTGGGATCTCGCGCACGCTGCGGGCAATGTGCCCGTGTCGCTCCATGACTGGGACATCGACTTCGCCGCCTGGTGCTCCTACAAGTACCTCAACTCTGGGCCAGGGTCCCTCGCCGGCTGCTTCATCCACGAGCGTCACGCCAAGGACACGACACTGCCCCGCCTGGCCGGGTGGTGGGGCACCCGCACGGACACGCGCTTCCGCATGGAGCGCGACTTCGACCCGCCGCCCTCCGCTGACGCCTGGCAGGTGTCGAATCCGCCGATCTTCGCGATGGCCCCGGTGCAGGTGTCCCTGGAGATCTTCGATGAGGTCGGCATGGCCGTGCTGCGCGAGCGCAGCCTTCGTCTCACGGCGTACCTGCGCGATCTCCTGCATGAGGTACGCGCGGAGGTCGGCGAGAGCGCCCTCCACATTGTCACGCCCACGGACCCCGGCCAGCACGGCTGCCAGCTCTCCGTGCGCTTCTCGCGGGATATCCACGAACTCGCGGCGATCCTGCGCGATCTCGACGGCGTCATCGCCGACACGCGCAATCCCGACATCATCCGCTTCGCCCCCGTACCGCTCTACTCGACGTATCTCGACTGCTGGCGCGCGGCGGATGCGCTGCGCCGGCGCCTGGCCTAGCCATGCGCCGCTTCACCGAGCCCTACGGCGAGCACCCGCGGCAGTTCGGCGAGTGGTTCATCCCGGAGCCGGCAGGGGATGCCCGCCCGCCCCTCGTCATCGTCATCCACGGCGGATACTGGCGACCGGTGTGGCGACTCGACCTCGAAGAGGGCACGTCGCTGGACCTGGCGGCACACGGCTTCGCCGTGTGGAGCATCGAATACCGCACGTACGAATTCCCGTGGCCGACCACGATGAGCGATGTCGCCACGGCGATCGATCAGGGGCTCGCGGAGGCTGCCCGTCACGGGATCGACACCTCGCGTCGAGCGCTCCTCGGCCACTCGGCCGGCGGCGGCCTCGCGGCGTGGGCCACCTCGCGTCGGTCACTGCCCGAGGACGCGGTCGGGGCGGACCCCGAAGCGGCGGCCTTCGACCTCGTCGTGCTGCACGCCCCGGTCGCCTGCCTGGGGATCGGCAGCGCCGAGAAGCTCGGCGACGGAGCGATCGACACCTTCATGGGTGGCCGGCCGGCGGACGTGCCGGAGAGGTACGCCGTCACCGACCCGCATGCGCTCACGCCTGACCCCGGGTCGCGTCGCCTGCTGCTGCACGGCACAGAGGATGTCGACGTACCCGTGTCGCAGAGCGAGTCGTATCTCGCGCACCTGCAGGCCCACAGCATCGACGCGGAGCTCACCATCATCCCCGGTGACACGCACTACGAAATCCTCGATCCGACGTCGAAGGTCTCCGGGCTACGGCGCGAGGCCCTCACGCGCGCCCTGCTCGACTGACCTCAGGAGACGGACTCGCGCTGGCGGATCTCCGCGGCCACGGCCGACAGGTC
>CAYYZU010000244.1:0-750 GCA_964476205.1 uncultured Actinomyces sp.
TGCTCAGCGTCTTCGCTCCCAATCTCGCGTGGCTGTGCGTGGCGCGATTCATCGCCGGATTCGGCACCGGCGCAGACATCGGTGCTGTCGTCACCTACATCGCCGAGGTCTCGCCTGCGCGAGCCCGTGGGCGCATCACAGGATTCACCACCGTGTGCGGATTTACCGGCACGGCTCTGGCGCCCTTCCTCGCGCTGCTGCTCACCACCGAGTGGACCTGGGGCTGGCGCGCGCTCTTCGCCTTCGGGGCCCTCGGCGCGGGCAGCGTGGTTGCCACGCGGCGTCACATGCCGCCGTCCCCTCGTCACATGGCCGAGCGCGGGGAGGAGGAGCGGCTGCACACTCTGATCGACGAGGCAGAGGCGCGAGTCCAGGCCCGAGGCTACGAGCTGCCTCCCGTCCCTGCCCGGGTGACCTCGGTCGCGGCCATCGAGCGCAGTGCCCCGGCGATCGCGATCGCGGTCTTCACGGTCGCCTGGTTCATCTACTACATCGGCAACTTCGGATGGCTCACCCTGGCGCCCACCATCCTCACCGAAAACGGATTCGCCGTGGCGACGTCACTGGGGTTCCTCGCTATCGCCAACGCGGGCCTGGTCGTGGGTGCCGGTGTGTCCTACTTCGTGGCCGATCGACTCGAACGCAAGTGGCTACTCATCGTCACGCTGGTCGTGTGGGGGCTCGCACTGTCCGACATCGGCGTCTGGGGCTCGTCGACGGCGATCGTGGTCCTGGGATTCGCCGCCGCGT
>CAYYZU010000244.1:760-1477 GCA_964476205.1 uncultured Actinomyces sp.
CCATCGGCTTGACCATTCCCGTCTTCTACTCCTTCCCCGCAGAGCACTTCTCGTCGAAGAATCGCCCATGGGGCATGGCCTGGACCGATGGGGTCGGGCACCTAGGCGGGGCGATCGCGCCGTACATCCTCATCGGGCCCAGCCTGGCGGCCGCGTTCGGGATCATGGGAGTGACGGGCTTCGTCACGGCGTTCATCGTGCTCTTCACGGCGCGGACGAAGGATCGCAGCCTTGAGGAGATCAACGGGGAAGATTGACCGGTCAATTCCTGGAACGCCGGCGTCAAATTCATGGTGCGATGGTGCTTCAAGCGAGCGCTGATTGATGCTCATGTGGGAGAATGAAACTCTTGCGAGATAAGTGAGTGATGACGGTACGGGGATTGAGTCTTCATGGTCGCGACCGACCGATCCGAGCGTTGCCATGCGTGGTGTGTGGATGCCGAGGCGTGGCGAGACCCCGCCATGGCCTGGCCAGCTGAAGACCTCATCGAACTCGCAGCCGTAGCGGCGAAATGCCCTTCCCCGTCCCTGCTCGTCGAGGCGACACTGGATCGCATACTCCCGAGAGGTGGCGTGAAGTCCTGGGCGGTCGTCATGATCGACGCCGCCGGCGGCGTGCACCAGGACCCGAATGACACTCCCGACCCCAGCCTCTCGGCTCGGGCCGTCATGTGGCTCTGGACCTCACAGGTGGATCCCGAGGTTGTGAGAGGAG
>CAYYZU010000244.1:1539-3415 GCA_964476205.1 uncultured Actinomyces sp.
CGCTTCTGCGTTACCTCTGGGCTGGGGCGGCGGCGTGGGGAGCCCACGTGGGCGAAACCGACGAGCGATCACGTAGTGCCTCCCAGGAGGCCCTCACACCTCGACAGTCGGTCATCCTTCGGGCGATGGCACGTGGGCTTACTAATGGCCAGATCGCTCAACTCATCCGATTCAGCGAGTCCACCGTGCGACTGGAGTCAATGTGCATCTACCGGCACTTCGATGTGCACTCACGGTCTGAAGCGGTAGCGGCGGCGCGCGACGCGGGTGAGCTATGAGGAGCCGCGCGCCCTGGCTCCCGTCATGGGGCTCCGTGGAGACACCCCAGCGCTTTAGGTTGCACTGATGGAACCCGAGGATCGGCGAGCACTCTTTGTCTCCCGGCTGAGGGGAAGCCCGCCAGAATCCCTCCTGAGCCGACTCTGCGAGCTGGCAGTCGAGGAGGTCCCCGTCGATGGAGCCGCCATTGGACTCCAGGTGTCGGGCGTCCCGGAAGGGCCGATCGCCGCCTCGGGGCCCTGGGCCCTCGACTTCGCGAGCGCGGAGTTCGCCTTGGGTGAAGGTCCGACCTTCCGCGTCGCCGATACGAGTGAGCACGTGGAGGCGTCGAGTTGGGAAGCCCTTGAGTTCCAGATCTGGCCGCAGTTCGCCCGCATTGCTCGTGCGATGGGGGTCGCGGCGGTGTTTTGCTTCCCTTTGCGCATCGGCAGGGCGCGGCTGGGCTCCATGAGCTTCCTCAGATCCCAGTCGGTCGAGCTTGACGATCACGCCTACCTTGACTGCCTGGCGCTCTCGGACATCGCCACGCATGCTCTCGTCTACGTCCAGGCGGGCCTCCAGGACTCTCAATTCGAGTCACTGCTGCACTCGCAGGAAGTGGACCGACTGCGCGTCCACCAGGCGACGGGAATGGTTGCCGCGATGCTCGACTGCTCCATTGAGGATGCTCTCGCGCATATGAGGGCTCGCGCCTTCGTCGAGGAGGTCACCCTTTACGAGATCTCCTCGCGCATTATCGCCGGCGAGATTGACTTGGGGAGTGCATGATGGGCGAGCCGGAAGTGTCGTCATGGCGTGGGGAGCGGCAGAAGTGAACGAAGTGAAGAAGTCTGACGCCTACGACGCAGAGTTCGGCCGCATCATGGCGGTCGCCGTGAGGACGCTGGCCTCGGACTTTGAGTTCCTTGATCTTGCGCACCAACTCTCGGTATCGACGGCTCGCCTCCTTGATGCGGCGGCAGCCGGGGTCATGCTCGAGGACGGCATGGGGCGACTCCAGGTGCTGTCTGCTTCCGATGAAGACACCCATCTGCTGGAGATCTTCGAACTCCAGCGCCAAGAGGGTCCGTGCTACGAGTGCTGGAAGACAGGCGAGGTGGTGATTGCACCCGACCTCCTGTCAGTCGAACGGTGGCCTGCCTTTGCGGCAGAGGCGCGCGCGCTGGGTTTCGTCTCCGCGGCAGCAGTCCCGCTCCGACTACGAGCGCAGGTCGTGGGGGCGTTGAACGTCTTCTGGTCGCACGCGCGATCCGTGGGGTCCTTGGAAACGGATGCAGCCCAGGCCCTGGCTGATGTCGCGGCGGTGGGCTTGGTCCAGCAGCGCCTGGCGCGCGAGTCAGGGGTGCTGGCGGAGCAAATGCAGGCGGCCTTGCACGCTCGAGTAGCGATCGAGCAGGCGAAGGGGATCGTCGCCGTCAAGGCGCAGGTGCCGATATCGGAGGCCTTCGACATCCTCGAGGCTACGGCCGTGGAGCGCCACGACTCTGTCGTGGGCATTGCTCAAAGCGTGGTGGACCGCGTGCTCACGTGGCAGGACGGTGCGTTGCGTCCGGAGACGCTCACGTAAGGCGCGCCCGGAGGGACTCGAACCCCCAAC
>CAYYZU010000245.1:0-3406 GCA_964476205.1 uncultured Actinomyces sp.
GCCCCGATCGCCATCGCCTTCGGCGTGCTCGCGCTCCCCGATGGCTCGCCGACGGGCTTGAGCATCGTGCTGGCGGCGCAGGCAATCCCCGTGGTCCTGGTGCTGCCCATTGGCGGCGTCATCGCCGATCGCGTGGGCCGGCCGCGGATGATCAGCATCTGCGACATGCTCATGGCCGCGGTCATCGGTGCCATCGGCCTCACCTTCATCACCGGCGTGGCTAGCGTTCCGCTGCTGGCGGTGCTCAACGCACTCGCGGGAGTGCTCGTGGGCCTGTGGTACCCGGCGTACCCCGGCCTCGCCGCTGACGTCGTGCCGGATGCCCTGCTGCAGTCAGCCAACGCGTACAACGCTGTCGCCGGCAACGGTGGCTTCATCGTCGGCACCGCGCTCGGCGGGCTCCTCGTCGCGTCGATCGGCTCCGGCTGGGCGATCGTGCTCGACGCGGTGAGCTTCCTCATCGCCGGAATCCTCGTCTTCGGCCTGCGGCGCTTCTCCCGGCCGCATGACTCGGGCGAATCACCCGTGCGGGATCTCATCGACGGATGGCAGACCTTCATCCGCTACCGCTGGATCGTCGCGGTGGTGCTCGCCTTCAGTCTCATCGTCATGGTGATGCGCGGTGCCGAGGAAGTGCTCGGGCCCGTGCTGGCCAATGAGGTGTACGGCGGCCCGACCGGCTGGTCGGCCGTGCTCGGCGCCATGGCGGTGGGGTTCCTTGTCGGTGCCGTCATCGCGTCGCGCATCAAGGTCGAACGTCCCATCGCCTTCGGCATGGCGGTCTGCTTCACGCTCCCCGCGTGGCTCGTCACCCTTGCGCTGGCCGCGCCGCTGCCCGTCGTGATGGCCACCGCGTTCGTGTGGGGCCTGTCGATGGAGATCATGGTCGTGCTGTGGTTCACGGCCCTGCAGCGCAACGTCCCCCCGGAGTCGCTGTCGCGGGTCTCGTCGTACGACGCCTTCGGCTCGCTGATGTTCGGGCCTCTCGGTCTCGCCCTCGCCGGGCCTCTGCTCCTGCTCATCCCCATCTCCGAGGCATTCCTCATCGCCGCGCTGGTGGCCGCGGCCGCGACTGCGGGCTCCCTACTCGTGCCGTCGGTCTGGCGTCTACGCCGCGGCGACGGGCTGCCGGACATGCCCTCGGTTCCACCGACCTGAGTCCCTCGGCCTGACCGGAGACCCCCTTCCGTCTGCAAACGCTTGCCGATAGGGTCGGGCCATCAGACCGGCAGGGGAGAACGCCACATGAACAACGACATGCGCGCCCAGATGGGCTCCGGCAAGGGCTTCATCGCAGCACTCGACCAGAGCGGTGGCAGCACCCCCAAGGCGCTGAAGCTCTACGGCATCGACGAGTCGGAGTACTCCGGCGACGCCGAGATGTTCGACCTGGTGCACGCGATGCGCTCGCGCATCATCACCAACCCTGCCTTCAACGGCGACAAGGTGATCGCGGCGATCCTCTTCGAGATGACGATGGATCGCGACGTCGAGGGCCAGCCGACGCCGTCCTACCTCTGGAACGTCAAGCGCGTCGTGCCGCTGGTGAAGGTCGACCTCGGGCTCGCCGATGAGGTCGATGGTGCCCAGGTGATGAAGCCGATGCCGCATCTCGACGACCTGTGCAAGCGCGCCGCGAGCAAGGGTGTCTTCGGCACCAAGATGCGCTCGGTCATCAACTCTGCCAACCCCGCGGGCATCCAGGCCGTCGTAGACCAGCAGTTCGACTTCGCGCTGCAGATCCTCGGCCACGGCCTCGTGCCGATCATCGAGCCCGAGGTCAACATCAAGAGCGACGACAAGGCCCAGAGCGAGGCAATCCTGCGCGATGCCCTCCTCGCTGGTCTCGACCGCGTGCCCGAGGGCCAGCAGGTGATGTTCAAGCTGTCCCTGCCGAGCGCGAACAACTTCTACAAGGTGCTCATCGACCATCCCAAGGTCCTGCGCGTGGTCGCCCTCTCGGGCGGCTACTCGCGCGACGACGCCTGCGACATGCTCGCGGCCAACAACGGCATGATCGCGAGCTTCTCGCGCGCACTGTCCGAGGGCCTGAGCGCGCAGCAGAGCGACGCGGACTTCACGTCGACGCTCCAGGCCACGATCGACGAGATCTACGCCGCGTCCATCACCTGATTCGCGATGGAGATCCGCACCGCTGACGCGGATCAGATGCTCTTCCTGCAGGAGTGGGCTCTGCGCGAGGGCTGGGGTGCCGGCCGCGGCGACGTCGAGACGTTCTACGCCGCCGATCCCGAGGGCTTCCTCATCGCCTGGCACGGCGATCGCCCCGTGGGCTCGATCAGTGCCGTGCGCTACGACGACTCCTACTCCTTCGTCGGCTACTACATCGTGGATCCGGCCCTGCGAGGTCGGGGCATCGGGCACGCGCTCTTCGACGCGGCCCTGGAGCGCATCGGCCCTGCCGCCAGCGGCCTCGACGGCGTCCAGGAACAGGTGTCGACGTACGCCTCACTGGGCTATGCCCCCGCGCACCTCACCACGCGCTACGTCGGCAGTGCCGCGATCCTTTCTGCTGCCCTCGCCGCGCGGGCGATGCTCGTGGGCTACGTCGCGCCCGGTGATGTCGAGGGGATCATCGAGTACGACGCTCTTCACGCTCCTGCCCGCCGTGAGAGCTTCGTGCGCGCCTGGCTTGCACCCGGCTCACCGCGCACGTCGTACGTCATCGGACGCGGCCACGACATCCACGGCTACGCCACGGTGCGGCCGATGATCGGTGGCGGCTCGCGCATCGGGCCTCTCTTTGCGGACACCGAGGAAGCCGCGCTCGGGCTGCTGGCTGCGTGCGCGGTCACGGCGATGTCCTGGGGCGAGGAGATAGCGATCGACATCCCCGCGCCGAACACTGCGGCCACCGCAATCGCCGAATCACTCGGCATGGCACCGCGCTTCGCTTGCACGCGCATGTATCGCGGCGAGGTGCGCCCGCTTCCGCTCGAGCAGATCTGGGGGAGTACGAGCTTCGAGCTGGGGTAGGGCAGGATGCAGGCGTGAGCCTGCACGAGAACCTCCTCGGGGGTCCGCCCCCCACGCTGCTGCCCGACGACACCGCTCCGCGCCAGGAGCTCGAAGGCGGCGCCGACGCCTACGACGTCGCGCGCAGGCACCCGCAGTCCAGCCTCGCGTGGGCGGTGCTCTCCGATGCGGCGTGGAACGAAGGCCGCGTCGTCGAGTCATATGCCTTCGCGCGCGTCGGGTATCACCGCGGACTTGACGCGCTGCGCCGCAACGGCTGGAAGGGCCACGGCCCCGTGCCGTGGTCGCACGAGCCCAACCGCGGCTTCCTTCGCTGCCTCATCTCGCTTCAGCGTGCAGCCGCCGCCATCGGCGAGGACGACGAATCCGAGCGCTGCGCCGCCTTCATCGTCGACTGCGACCCGAGTCT
>CAYYZU010000246.1:0-3395 GCA_964476205.1 uncultured Actinomyces sp.
AGGCGGTGTTGCGCTTCGCTCCGCAGGATGCGAGCGATCCGGTGGGGAAGGTGCTCGATAGCGCCATTGCCAACGCCACCAACAACCACAACCTCGACCCCGCATCCCTCGTGGTCGCCGAGGCCTACGTCGACGAGGGTCCGACCATGCGTCGGTTCCGTCCTCGCGCTCAGGGCCGCGCGTTCCGGATCCGCAAGCGGACCAGCCACATCACCGTGGTGCTCGAGACCCTGGATGCAGCGCCGCCCGTGAAGGCGCCGTCGAAGAAGTCCACCGCCGCCAAGGCTGCGCCCAAGGCAGCGCCGAAGGCGACGGACAAGCCCAAGGCTGAAGAGCCCAAGGCCGAAGAGAAGGCGCCCGCGAAGAAGGCAGCCGCCAAGAAGGCTCCGGCGAAGAAGGCCGCGGCCAAGGAAGAGGAGAGCTGAGATGGGTCAGAAGGTCAACCCGCACGGCTTCCGCCTCGGCATCACGACCGACTTCACGTCCCGGTGGTTCGCCGACAGCGCCAAGCCCGGCCAGCGCTACCGCGACTACGTCGAGGAGGACGTGGCCATTCGCAAGCTCCTGTCCAAGGGCATGGAGCGCGCAGGCATCAGCAAGGTCGAGATCGAGCGCACCCGTGAGCGCGTCCGCGTGGACATCCACACGGCCCGCCCGGGCATCGTGATCGGCCGTCGTGGCGCCGAGGCCGACCGCATTCGCGCCGACCTCGAGAAGCTCACCGGCAAGCAGGTGCAGCTGAACATTCTCGAGGTCAAGAACCCCGAGATGGACGCGCAGCTGGTCGCTCAGGGAATCGCGGAGCAGCTCTCCAGCCGCGTCTCGTTCCGCCGCGCCATGCGCAAGGGCATGCAGAGCACCATGAAGGCCGGCGCCAAGGGCATCCGCGTGCAGGTCTCCGGTCGACTCGGCGGCGCCGAGATGAGCCGCACCGAGTTCTACCGCGAGGGCCGCGTTCCTCTGCACACGCTGCGTGCCGACATCGACTACGGCTTCTACGAGGCACGTACGACCTTCGGCCGCATCGGTGTCAAGGTGTGGATCTACAAGGGCGATGCCCCGACGAGCCGCGCTGAGCGCGAAGCGGCTGCTGCGGCTGCTCGCCTGGGCAAGCGTCCCGAGCGCCCGCGCCGTGGCCTGCGCCGCGACGACGAGGTCCTCGAGACGGCCGCTGTGGCTGCCGCCGAGGCTCCCGCGACGACAGAGGGCGAGGTCTGATCATGCTGATCCCGCGCAAGGTCAAGCACCGCAAGCAGCACCATCCGAAGCGCACCGGCGCTGCCAAGGGCGGCACCGAGGTGACCTTCGGCACCTATGGGCTGCAGGCACTCGAGCCGGCGTACGTCACCAACCGTCAGATCGAGTCCGCCCGTATTGCCATCACGCGCCATATCCGCCGTGGCGGCAAGGTGTGGATCAACATCTACCCCGACCGTCCGCTCACGAAGAAGCCCGCTGAGACTCGCATGGGTTCCGGCAAGGGCTCTCCGGAGTGGTGGGTCGCCAATGTCAAGCCCGGGCGCGTGATGTTCGAGCTGTCCTACCCCAACGAGAAGACCGCGATCGCCGCGCTGACCAGGGCCATGCACAAGCTGCCCATGAAGTGCCGGATCGTGCGTCGCGACGATATTGCGGAGGTCTGATGGCTGCCGGCACATCACCCCAGGAGTTCCGCGGCCTCACGGACGAGGAGCTCGTCACGCGGCTGCGTGAGTCCAAGGAAGAGCTCTTCAACCTCCGCTTCCAGGGCGCGACGGGCCAGCTCGAGAACCACGGGCGGCTTCGTGCGGTGCGCAAGGACATCGCGCGCCTCTACACCGTGATGCGCGAGCGCGAGCTCGGCATCACCCCCGTCGAGCACGTGGGCGGTGCGGCATGACCGACGAGAAGGTGGACGTGAGCTCAGAACGCAACGCACGCAAGGTCCGTGAGGGTCTCGTGGTGAGCGACAAGATGGACAAGACCGTCGTCGTCGCCGTCGAGGACCGCTTCAAGCATCCGCTCTACGGCAAGGTGGTGCGCCGCACGAGCAAGCTCAAGGCGCACGACGAGGCAAACTCCTGCGGCATCGGTGATCGCGTGCTGCTCATGGAGACGAAGCCCCTGTCGGCGACCAAGCGCTGGCGCGTCGTCGAGATCCTCGAGAAGGCGAAGTAGGGGAGACGACGTGATTCAGCAAGAGTCCCGACTGAAGGTCGCCGACAACACGGGTGCCAAGGAGTTGCTGTGCATCCGCGTCCTCGGCGGCTCCGGGCGCCGTTACGCCGGCATTGGCGACATCATCGTTGCGACGGTGAAGGACGCCATCCCGGGTGGTGGCGTCAAGAAGGGCGAGGTCGTCAAGGCCGTCGTCGTCCGCACCCGCAAGGAGAACCGTCGCCCCGACGGCTCCTACATCCGCTTCGACGAGAACGCCGCGGTCATCCTCAAGGGTGACGGCGAGCCCCGGGGGACCCGCATCTTCGGGCCCGTCGGGCGCGAGCTCCGCGAGAAGCGCTTCATGAAGATCATCTCTCTGGCACCGGAGGTGCTCTGACATGGCTGGCCTCTTCGTTCGCAAGGGTGACCTGGTCCAGGTCATCAGCGGCAAGGACCGCGGCATCACGGGCAAGGTCATCGAGGTATTCCCCGAGTCCGACCGCGTGATCGTCGAGGGCGTCAATCGCATCAAGAAGCACACCAAGGTGGGCCAGAACAACCGCGGTGCCAAGACCGGCGGCATCATCACGACGGAGGCTCCGATTCACGTCTCCAACGTGATGGTCGTCGACCCTGAGGACAACCGCCCCACGCGGGTCGGCTTCCGCAAGGAGAAGGTCGAGAAGCGCCGTCCCGATGGCAGCACCTACGAGGCGACGCGCAGCGTGCGCGTGTCGAAGCGAACCGGCAAGGACCTGTGATGACCACCATGACCGAGCGCCAGATGCCGCGACTGAAGTCGCGCTACCGCGAGGAGATCGTCCCCGCACTGCAGGAGCAGTTCTCCTTCGAGAACATCATGCAGGTGCCCCGTGTGACGAAGGTTGTCGTCAACATGGGCGTCGGCGACGCTGCAAAGGACTCCAAGCTCATCGAGGGCGCCATCCGCGACCTCATGGAGATCACCGGCCAGCGCCCGCAGGTGACCAAGGCCCGCAAGTCGATCGCTCAGTTCAAGCTGCGCGAGGGCATGCCGATCGGAGCCCACGTCACCCTGCGTGGCGATCGCATGTGGGAGTTCCTGGATCGCCTCCTGTCGGTCGCGCTTCCTCGCATCAGGGACTTCCGTGGTCTGTCCGGCAAGCAGTTCGATGGCCGTGGCAACTACACCTTCGGCCTCACGGAGCAGTCGATGTTCCACGAGATCGACCAGGACAAGATCGACCGCGTCCGCGGCATGGACATCACGGTCGTCA
>CAYYZU010000247.1:0-3353 GCA_964476205.1 uncultured Actinomyces sp.
CCTTTAACGACCCGTCCCGTGAGGCGGGGAAGGAGGTCGGCCATGACGGCTGCCCACACCCCTGAGGGGTCTCGCGTCCTCGACGCCGACGACGTATCCCGTGTCATCAGCCGCATCTCCCACGAGATCCTCGAGCACGCCCAGGGCGCGCACGACCTCACCGTGCTCGGAATCCAGACGCGCGGTGTCCCGCTCGCCCAGCGCATCGCGGCGCGGATGGCGGAGATCGAAGGCGTCGCCGTCCCTGTCGGCTCGCTGGACATCACGATGTACCGCGACGACCTCAGCCTCCGCGGCGCACGCCCCCTTCACGCGACCGACGTCCCCGTCGAAGGAGTCGATGGACGCCTCGTCGTGCTCGTCGACGACGTCCTCTACTCCGGGCGCACCGTGCGCGCCGCGCTCGACGCCCTGAGCGACATCGGTCGCCCCAGAGTCGTGCAGCTGGCTGTTCTCGTGGACCGCGGGCACCGGGAGCTGCCGCTGCGCGCCGACTACGTGGGCAAGAACATCCCCACCTCCCTGGACCAGTCGGTCCGGGTGCGCATGCGCGAGCTCGACGGAGTCGACGAGGTCGTGGTGGAGGGATGAATAAGCACCTGCTCAGTGCGGCAGACCTCTCCCGCGACGACGCCGTCGCCATTCTCGACACCGCGGCCGAGCTCGCGCGGGTGACCGATCGTGCCGTCAAGAAGCTGCCGACGCTGCGCGGTCGCACGGTGGTCAACCTGTTCTTCGAGGACTCCACGCGCACGCGCATCTCGTTTGAAGCTGCGGCCAAGAGGCTCTCCGCGGACGTCATCACCTTCAGCGCAAAAGGATCCAGCGTCTCCAAGGGAGAGAGCCTCAAGGACACCGCGCTCACCCTGGAGGCCATGGGCGCCGACGCGGTCGTCGTCCGCCACGGCGCAAGTGGCGCGCCCCATCGCCTCGCTCACTCGGGGTGGATCGACGGAGTCGTCGTCAACGCCGGCGACGGCACCCATGAGCATCCGACCCAGGCGCTGCTGGATGCCTACACGCTCCGGCATCACCTGGCGGGGGGCACGGGTGCGCTCGATGGCCGCCGGGTCGTCATCGTGGGCGATGTCCTCCACAGCCGGGTGGCCCGCTCCAATGTCCTGCTTCTCCACACCCTCGGTGCCGAGGTGACGCTGGTGGCCCCACCCACGCTCATGCCCGTTGGCATCGACACCTGGCCGTGCACGGTCTCCTACGACCTCGACGACGCACTTCCGGGAGCCGACGCGGTGATGATGCTGCGCGTGCAAGCCGAGAGGATGAATGCCGCCTACTTCCCGACGAGCAATGAGTACTCCCGCCGATACGGGCTCGACGTACGCCGCGCCGGGCTGCTCGCCGACGGCGGGATCGTCCTGCACCCGGGACCGATGAACCGCGGCATGGAGATCACGGCAGAGGTAGCCGATGGCCCGAGATCCGTCATCGTCGAGCAGGTCACCAACGGCGTCCACGTCCGCATGGCCGTGCTGTATTTGCTCCTCGGAGCTGCAGAGGTTCACGAGGAGGCTGGAGAGTGACCACGATCCTGCGCAATGTCCGCCCCTATGGCGAGGATGCCGTCGATATCACCTGGAGCGATGGTGTCATCACGGACATCAGCCCCGCCGGTGCCACGCGTGATAGCGCCGCGGGCGCAGCAGTGATCGACGGTCACGGTGCCGTCGTGCTGCCCGGGCTCGTCGACCTGCACACGCATCTGCGCGAGCCCGGCCGCGAGGACGCCGAGACCATCGCCAGCGGCTCTGCGGCTGCGGCCCTCGGCGGCTTCACCGCGGTGCATGCCATGGCCAACACCACTCCCGTGGCCGACACGGCAGGCGTTGTCGAGATGGTCTGGCGTCGGGGGGAGGAAGCCGGTTACTGCGATGTGCACCCCGTGGGCGCCGTCACGGTCGGACTGCAGGGGGAACGCCTGGCCGAGCTCGGGGCCATGGCGGATTCCGCGGCACGGGTGCGCATCTTCAGCGATGACGGCGTGTGCGTGAGCGACCCGGTCCTCATGCGTCGCGCACTCGAGTACGTCAAGGCCTTTGACGGAGTGATCGCACAGCATGCCCAAGACCCTCGCCTCACCGAGGGCGCGCAGATGAACGAAGGCGCGCTGTCGGGCATTCTCGGCCTGCGTGGCTGGCCGGCCGTGGCGGAGGAGTCGATCATCGCGCGCGACGTGCTCCTAGCCGAGCACGTGGGATCCCGCGTGCACATCTGCCACCTGTCGACGAGTGGCTCCGTCGACATCGTCCGCTGGGCCAAGGCCCGGGGCATCGATGTCAGCGCGGAGGTGACGCCGCACCACCTCATCCTGACCGAGGAGCTCGCGCGCACCTACGACCCGCTCTTCAAGGTGAATCCGCCACTGCGCCGTGCTGAGGACGTCGAGGCCGTGCGCGCCGGACTCGCCGACGGCACCATTGATGTCGTGGCAACCGACCACGCACCCCACGCCCGGGAGGACAAGGACTGCGAGTGGGCCGCGGGTGCCTTCGGGATGCTCGGCCTCGAGACAGCCCTGTCCGTCGTCATCGAGACCATGGTCTTCACCGGCGCCCTCGACTGGCGCGGTGTTGCAGATCGGATGTCCGTGCGGCCCGCCCGCATCGCCCGCCTTGCCGATCAGGGGCGCCCCCTTGCGGTCGGCGAGCCCGCCACGCTCGTTGTCGTCGATCCCGACGCTACGTGGCAGGTCGACGTGGCTCGATCGCCGTCGCGCAGCGCCAACTCGCCCTTCGTGAAGCGCGACATGCGCGGTCGCGTCATGCACACGGTGTTGCGCGGGCGTCCCACCGTCATTGACGGAGCACTCGCATGACGGCCGGGATCCTGGTCGCCGGAATCGTTGTCGCAGCCGAGCCGGAATCCGCCCCGGTCACGCAGTGGCCCCTGCGAATCCTCCTCGTTCTGGCGGTCATCGGGGTGATCGCACTGGTCCTTCTCGGTATGCGTGCCGGGTGGCGCCGGAGGGCGGGTCGTCAGGCCGACATCGCGGAGCCGCTCCTGCCCCCCGAAGTCATGCTCAACAGGACGGCGGGGCCTGTCTCGGGTGTCTTCCTCGGCTCCACCGGCCACGGCGACTGGCTTGACCGGATCGTGGTGCACGACCTCGGCGTACGCAGCCGGGCGATCGCCGAAGTCGGCCCCGACGGGATCGCGCTGCGCCGCGAGGGGGCACGTGACGTCTTCATCCCGGCCGCCGCGGTGCGCGGCGCGGGGATGGCTAGGGGCATCGCAGGCAAGGCCTATGAGCGCGATGGGGTCCTCGTCGTCACCTGGGACCTGGGTGGGAGGCTGGTGGACACCGGCTTCCGGGCCGATGTCGCGGACGAGCAGCG
>CAYYZU010000248.1:0-3353 GCA_964476205.1 uncultured Actinomyces sp.
TGCCCGTCCACTCCGCGCGGTGGCTGTCTGATCGCGTCGGCGGTCCTGTCTTCCTGGCTACGGAGAACCTCCAGCGCGCCGGATCCTTCAAGATCCGCGGTGCATACAACCGTCTCAGCCAGCTCAGCGAAGCGGAGCGGGCGGCGGGCGTCGTGGCTGCGTCGGCGGGCAATCACGCGCAGGGCGTCGCCCTCGCGGCGTCGATGCTGGGCATCCGCTCCACGATCTTCATGCCGCGGTCGGCCAGCATGCCCAAGGTCATCGCAACTCGCGACTACGGCGCTGATGTGCGTTTCCACGGGGCCACGCTCGACGAGGCCATCGTCGAGGCCCGCGCCTTCGCCGAGTCGACCGGCGCGATCTTCATCTCGCCCTTCGACCACACCGACATCGTCGCGGGCCAGGGCACCCTTGGGCTCGAGATCCTCGAGCAGGTGCCCGATGCGCGCACGGTGGTGGTGTGCACGGGAGGGGGTGGCCTGCTCGCGGGAGTCGCCCTGGCCATCAAGGCGCAGCGACCCGACATCACGGTCATCGGCGCGCAGGCTGCAGGCGCGGCGGCGTACCCGCCCTCGCTCCTCGCGGGCCACCCCGTGCCCTTGAAGACGATGCGCACCATGGCCGACGGGATCGCAGTGGGGCGCCCGGGCGATGTGCCCTTCGCGCTCATCCAGCGCTACGTCGATGACATCCGGGTGGTCTCGGAGGACATGCTCGCCAAGGCGCAGCTGCAGCTTCTGGAGAGGTCGAAGCTCGTGGTGGAGCCGGGTGGCGCCGCGGCCGTCGCGGCGATCATGGATGACCCGGCGTCGTTCGAGGCGCCCGTGGTCGCGACGCTCTCGGGAGGCAATGTCGATCCGCTCGTGATGATGCGCGTGATTCGCCACGGCCTGACCGCGGGAGGGCGCTTCACGCAGATCACCGTCCATGTGCCCGATCGCCCCGGTTCACTGGCCGGCATGCTCGCCGAGATCGGCTCGCTCGATGCGAACGTGGTCGATGTGTCGCACTTGCGCACTAATCCCCGGCTCGCCGTCGACGAGGTGGAGATCACCATCGATCTGGAGACCCGCGGCGCCGAGCACCGCGAGCAGTTGCTCGATCACCTGCGTCAGCGCGGGTACCGCATCACTGAGGTGCAGTAGCGGCGGAGTAGCCTTCGCGACGTGTCGAACATGATCGAGGCTCGCGGCCTCGTCAAGAAGTACGGCGACGTCGTCGCACTCGACGGACTGGATCTCACGGTGCCCGAGGGCACGGTGTACGGCCTGCTCGGCCCCAATGGAGCGGGCAAGACGACGACGGTGCGCATCCTCACGACCTTGCTCAAGCCCGACTCGGGCACCGCGACGGTGGACGGTCTCGATGTGGTGCGCAAGCCCAATGCCGTGCGCCGCATCATCGGGCTCACCGGGCAGTACGCCGCGGTTGACGAGTACCTCACGGGCCGCGAGAACCTCCGCATGTTCGGAGACCTGTACCACCTCCCCACGGCGTACGTGAAGGCACGCAGCGATGAGCTCCTCGAGCGCTTCGATCTCACCGACGCTGCGGATCGATCGCTACGCACCTACTCCGGGGGCATGCGCCGCCGACTCGACCTCGCTGCGAGCCTCATCGCCAAGCCGCGCGTGCTCTTCCTCGACGAGCCGACGACCGGCCTCGACCCGCGTTCGCGGATAGGCCTCTGGGAGGTCATCAAGGACCTCGTGGCCGATGGCACCACCGTGCTGCTCACGACGCAGTACCTCGAGGAGGCGGATCAACTAGCCGAGGAGATCGTCGTTATCGACCACGGTCGCGTCATCGCCCAGGGGACATCGGACACGCTCAAGGACCAGGTGGGCGGTGATCGCCTCGAGGTCGTCGTCGAGGACCCGGCCCAATTGGACGCCGCGGCGCAGGCACTACGCAGCGTGGCTACGGGGGAGGTGACGGTCGACCGCACCGACCACCGCATCGTGGCTCCCGTGGTCGGCGGTTCGCTGACCCTCGTCGATGCCGTGCGCTCCCTCGACTCGGCACATGTGGGCATCGCCGACGTCGCCCTGCGCAGGCCGACGCTGGACGACGTCTTCCTCGCCCTCACCGGACACACCGCAGAGGAGGAGCAGGCATGAGCAGCGCCGTCCCCACGCGCCCGCGCCCGATCATCGGCTGGGGCCTGCACGACGGACTTGTCGTCGCACGCCGCAATCTCATCCAGACCATCCGAGTGCCGGAGCTGCTCTTCTTCTCGATCGTGCAGCCCGTCATCTTCGTGCTGCTCTTCGCATTCGTCTTCGGCGGCGCTATCCCGATCCCGGGAGCAGACCCCACCACTGCGCCCGATGCGAACGTCTACCGGCAGTACCTCATGCCCGGCATCTTCGGCCAGACAGTCGCGTTCGCGTCGGCAGCCGCGACTGTCGGCCTCGCGGAGGACATGAAGCGCGGCATCATCGATCGCTTCCGGTCGCTGCCGATGGCATCGGGCGGCGTGCTCATCGGGCGCACCTTCGCCGACGCAACGAGGCAGATCCTCGTGCTCTTCGTGCTGAGCATCACCGGCCTCCTTATCGGCTGGCGCATCAACGACGGCGTGCTCAACGCGATCTACGCCTATCTCCTCCTCCTGCTCTTCGCCTACACGGTCGCGTGGATCGGCTCGTGGATCGGCCTCTACATGCCGAATCCGGAGACAGCCCAGACGGCGGGTCTCGTGTGGCTCTTCCCTCTTACGTTCCTTTCCAACGCATTCGTGCCGATCACCGCGATGCCCGCGTGGCTGCAGCCGATCGCGCAGTGGAACCCCATCTCGTCGCTCGTGCTCGCGACGCGTGAACTCTTCGGCAATCCCACGGGCATCATCGGAGATGCGTGGCCGCAGCAGAACCCGATCGCCTACACGCTGCTCTCCTGTGCCGTGCTCATCGCGGTCTTCGCGCCGCTTGCGGTGCGTCGCTACCGCACGTCGACGAGCCGCTAGCCGGCGTACGGCTGGGCAGCGATGATCTCGACCGTGACCTTCTTGCCGTTGGCGAGCTCATAGGAGACGGTGTCGCCGATGCGCGCGCCCAGCACGGCTTGGCCGAGCGGTGACGTGGGGGAGTAGACCTCGACTGACGCGTGGGCGGCCTCCTCGCGCGAACCGAGCAGGAAGGTCTCCTCGTCGCCGAAGTCCACGAATCGCACGGTGACCACGCGGCCAGGGGCGACCTCGTCGTGCTCGGCATCCGGGGCACCGACCTGGGAGTTCTCCAGAAGCTGCTTGAGCTGGCGAATGCGGGCTTCGTTCTTGCCCTGCTCTTCCTTGGCAGCGTGGTAGCCGCCGTTCTCCTTGAGATCGCCCTCCTCGCGCGCGGCCTCGATGC
>CAYYZU010000249.1:0-3303 GCA_964476205.1 uncultured Actinomyces sp.
ACCTGGTAGTCCATCGAGAGGCCGAAGAGGATCGCGAACACCATGACCGGCAGGAATGGGAAGATCGGGCCGGTCGATGTGATGCCCAGCGGCCCGGCGAGCCAACCCCACTGGAAGACGGCCACGGTGATCCCGAGTGCTGCGCCGAAGCTCAGCAGGCTCGTGACAGCCGCCGTGAGCGGCACGAGAAGCGATCGGAAGAGCACCATCAGGGCCAGGAAGCCCAGGAGTACGACGATGCCGAGGAAGAGCGGCAGGACATTGATGAGGACCTGGGTGAAGTCCTGGGTGATCGCCTGGGCGCCGCCGACGTACATCGTCGCGCCCGTCTCGGCCTCCACGAGGGGAGCCGTCTCCGTGCGCAGTCGATCCAGCAGTTCGCTCGTAGCGATGTCTTGCGGCGCCGTCTCGGGAGTGATGAGGACCGAGGTGACGATGCCGTTGTCACTGAAGGCCGTCGGGCTGATCGCGTAGATCGGCAGCATCTCTTCGTTGGGCAGCGTGGAGGCCACACCCGGGGTCTCGTTGATGATGCGCACGGTCTCGGCCAGAGCGTCGAGATCACGCGGGAGTGGGAGGTTGACCGCCGCGAAGAACGGACCGTTGACGCCTGGGCCGAAGCCCTCGCTCATGAGGTCGTAAGCGATGCGCGCGGTGTTGGACTCCGGCTTGCCGCCGTCGTCGGCAAAGCCCAGGCGCAGCCCGAGCGTGGGGAGGGCCAGCACGATGACCACGCCCAGCGCGAGGATGGCGGGGATGATGGGGCGCTTCTGCAGGAAGCGCGCATAGGCCATGAAGCGGCGACCCTCAGGGTGCTTCTTGCCGTCGACCTTGGACTTGCGCGCCCACGGCATGCGCAGGGCCAGTGCCTTGGTGCCGAGCAGCGAGAGCAGGGCAGGGAGCAGCCACAGCGCCGCGAGCATGACGGCCAGCACGGTGACAGCGGCGGCCACGGCGAGTCCGTTGAAGAAATTGATACGCAGCACGAAGAGCCCGAGCAGCGCGATGATGACCGTGAGTCCCGCGAACTGCACCGCGCGACCGGCTGTCCCGACGGCTTCGTACGCCGCTTCCTTCTTGTCGTGACCGGCAAGCAGCGCCTGGCGGTAGCGGTTGAGCACGAAGAGCGCATAGTCGATGCCGACACCCAGGCCGATCATGGCGGCAAGGGTGGGCGCAAAGGTGGCCACATCTAGGAAGCGCGCGACGACGAGGATGAGCATCTGGCCGACACCCAGACCCAGCAGCGCGACGAAGATCGGCATGCCCGCGGCCACGATGGAGCCGAAGGCGATGAGCAGGATGATGATGGCGACGAGGATGCCAATGGCCTCGCTCGACGGCGGTGAACTATTGGCGAACTCCAGCACCTGACCGCTTGCGCCCACCTGCAACTCTGGCGTGTTGGCCGCCTTGACGGCCGCCACAAGGGCACTGGCGTCCGCCCCCGAGATCTCGGCGCCGTTGCCCCCGAGGCTCACGCGCGCAAACGCGACGGTGCCGTCCGCGCTGATGGGCGACGTGGCCTTGGCCGTGGCCTCGAAGGCGGGTGCGAGTTGCTCGGCGAGGAAGTCCGGCAGCTGATCGTTGCCGCCGCCTGTCTCCGGGCAATCTCGGCCGATCGGGTCGCCGTACGGGTTACTCACGCAGGTGACGGATTCGAGAGCGGCGATCTCCTCGAGCACCGGCGTGATCTCCGCTGCGACCGCGGGGTCAGTGACGCTTCCGGTGGTGGGCGACCACACGATGCGCACGGCCGCCTCGCCTGATCCGCTCGGCGGCAGCGTGGACAGCATCTCCGTGGCGGTGGTCGATTCGGTGTCCGGCAAGGAGAAGGAGTCGTTGAACTCCCCGCCGAACTGGGTGCCGACGCCGATGACACCCGCCATGGCGATGAACCAGGCGACGAGGGCCAGGACAGGCTTGCGGACCGCCCACCGAGAAAGGGCACCCATTTTTGACTCCTTGGCTAAGACAGTCCGCTCACGCTACGGTATGTGTGTGGCACACGCAAATGAGGCAGCCCGCGCGCTTTCGGTGGCGCGGATGGACCACGCCATGCAGGGCATGCGACGCCTCGTCACGCGTCCCCCGAGCGCCTCGGTCCCCATGCCCGGCCTCGGCCGGCCCGTGGACCTCTCCAAAGTATTGGCCTGCGAGGCCCTCTCTGAGCTCTCTCGGGGCGGTCCGGTCACGATCACTGACCTGTCTACGGCCATGCATCTGGAGCGCTCCACGGTGAGCCGGCTGGTGGGCGAGGCCGAGGCCGAGGGTCTCGTGGAACGTGGCACCCATCCGGACGACCGCCGGATGGTGACCGTGACCGTCACTCCCCTGGGCCAGCAGGTCGTGGACTTCGTGCAGGGCCTGCGCGTGGGCTATCTCGGTCACGCTGCCGGCGTGTTCGACGACGACGAGCTCGCGACGCTGGCGGACCTCCTCGGACGCCTCGCCGAGTCCATGCTGGGATCCTTCGAGCCGTGGCTGCAGGCGGTCACGCAGACAGCACAGGCTCGACAGACTCAGACGACCGGCATCTCTCCCGAATCCGACGACACCACATCGCGCACGACCGCACTGGCTAGCCCGGCGTCGTAGCCGCGCCGGGTGAGTGCACCCATGAGCCTGCGCACCTGTGTGGCGTAGGGCAGCCCCATCACATGCGGGTAGCGGGACCGTGCGAGTTCGTAGGCGCGGGCGCGCTCCTGCTCCGGATCGATGGGGTCCAGTGCTTCGGCGATGACGTCATCGGCCACTCCCTTGCGCCGCAGCTCCTGAGCGACCGCTCGCTTGCCGAGACCGCGCGTCCCGTGGCGTGAGCTCACCCAGCCTTGCGCGTACGCCCGATCGTCGATGAGTCCGACCTCGGTGAATCGGTCGAGCACCGCGCAGGCGACATCGTCGGGGATGCCGCGCTGCGCCAGGTAGCGCTCGAGCTCCACGCGCGTGCGGGGTGCCGCGTCGAGCCGGCGAAGCACCAGGATCCGGGCGACGTTCTCCGGATCGGATGGTGCCTCGCCGGGCTCGATCGGCGGAGGCGGGCGGAAGGCTGTGCTCACTGAATCCGATCTCAGACCTGGTCGTCGATGGGGACGACGTTGATCGGGGCGTCAAGGTCGATGTCGGCCTCGGAGGGAGCATCCACGCGCGCCTCGACGCCGTAGGTCTCCTTGATGCGCTTCTCGATCTCGTTAGCGAGGTCGGGATTGTCGCGCAGGAAGGCGCGGGAGTTCTCCTTGCCCTGGCCAAGCTGGTCGCCCTCGTAGGTGTACCAGGCACCGGACTTCTTGACGATGCCCGCGT
>CAYYZU010000250.1:0-3270 GCA_964476205.1 uncultured Actinomyces sp.
CCCCGCAACTGACGACGACATCCGACACCACGCTGTCGGCGTACCCCAGCATGGCCAGTGGGGCCTGGTGCGCCTACATCAACGGGGGTGCCGGCATCCCGCCGATGGAGTTCCTCGCCGTCTTCGAGACGCCCGGCGGCGGGTCGGCGAGTCGCATCGAGGCCCCCGCCAAGCGGGTGTCCGCGAATCCGGACCCCAAGGTCTTCCAGACAATGTTCCCTGACTCCACCAGGGTGAAGTCTTACGTCGCGGACGATTACTCGCAGTCCAAGATCCGAGGTGTCGACACGGCCGGGCTCAATGCGGCTCTCAATACCCTTCAGGAGCAGGTTTTCGCGGCCTCACGCGCGGTGCAGCCGCCCACAAGCACGCTCGTCGGTCCGGGCAAGCCGCTCGCGGGCTACACCCTCGACCAGGGAACCTACGACCAGATCGCTCGTGCGCAGGACGAGGAGCTTGCGAAGCAGAAGTACACATCGCCTCCCAACACATCGACGGCGGCTGGCGTGCAGACGGCCATCGTGCAGATGCGGCAGTTCATCGCGCCCTTGGACACGGTCGCCAATGTGCCGAACATGTTCGACCCGTCTTACGTCGTGCCGTGGCCGGAGTGGGAGTTCCACGAGAAGTTCTCCGTCTTGGACAGCCACCCCCTCCTGCTGCGCCTCATCGGCTTCGTCATCGACGTGGAGATTGACCCAGCGGACTTCCGTCAGGCGCCGCCGCGCATGGGGCCGGCCACGCTCGCACCGGGCACCTACGACATGTGGCTCAACCCGATCTACTCTCCGGGGGCGAACGCCGTGGACATCCCCCAGGGCGCTTCCATCACATTTGGGGGTGGTGAGTTCGCCCCGAAGTTCGCCGGAGCGGGCCTCACAGACCCAGGTTTCATCGATATCGCACTTGATGGCCAGGAGTGGCCCATCGTCACCAGCGAGGTCGGCTCGGAGATCGCCGCCACCACGGTGCTCGCCTCGGGCTATCAGCGCGCCATCGCCGAGCGGCTCGGCGACGAGGACTACGTGCCACTGACCCTCCCGGCACGCTCGACGACGGGGATCTCCCTGCTCGCCCCGCGCCTGGCGGAGCGCGTCCATCGCGACTTCGACCGCCAGTGGAACATCGCCAGGTCCGTCGACGTCCCCGGCCGCCGCATCCAGATCGCCCAGGGCGGCGATCTCATCATTGGCTATCGCATGGATGTGCGCCCCGCTGGTGCGCCAGGCTGGCTCAGCCTCAATCTCCGTAACGGGCTGTGGCGTGCCGACCCGGACACCTACCGTGCTGGAGTCATTGACCTGGGCGTCGACGAGGGCTGGACCGAGCCTGCGGGAGCCGCTGCCACGGGCAATGCCAACAACGAGTTCCGATTCGCTCAGGCGGTGAGCGTGTGGACCGGATGGAGCCAGAGCCTGGAGCGTCCAGGCAAGTCGATCGACGAGGACAGCGAAGCCAACGCCATCAATCCGCTGTCGCCGCCACCCCCTGGATTTGGTGCCACCATCGACTACGTCGCTCCGCCGGGGGGCGCCAAGCTGCCCACCCTGAGATTCGGTACGACGTATCAGTTGCGTCTGCGTGCCGTCTATCTCGGTGGCCGCCGCATCCAGCTCGGAGACATCGAGCCGCGCAGCGCGCGGCGCCAGATCGCCTATCTGCGCCACGAGCCCGTGATGAGCCCGGTGACCTACCTCGGTGCCATCAAGGCGCAGCGCGTCGAGGTGGGCGACGTGGCGGGTGAGGCCTACGCCGGCGTTGTCGTCCCATGGGCGCAGTCGCCGGAGACGGTCGTTGTCCGCAGCGGAGGCAATGGCGCGCCTATCGACTCCAGCGAGATCGAGACTCGCTGGCTCACGCCGAGCCGGGTGAGCCCTTGGCTCGTGGAGCAGCATGGTCGACTGGACTCCGGTGGCAGGCCGGATCCGGCGAAGTACTCCCAGATTGCCGCGCGGGACGGCGAGTTCTACGGCCCGACAACGGCGGTCTCAGAGGCGGACGGCGGCGTGGTCGGCTTCGCGTGGACGTCCCCCGCGCAGGGCACGACCCCCTTCTACCCGGACCCGCTGACCTCGGGCGTGCTGCTGCGGGGTGTGCCTGCCGCCAGTGGCACTCCGACGGAGGCGAGCGCGGGCTTCGGCGGGACGTGGCCGGATCTCGTGCCGATCCGCCTCGACGTCGGGGGTGGGGCGCCTGGTGCAACCGTCTCTGGGCAGTCGGTCTCCGTGCGGGTCGCGCCCGGTCGCACCGAGCGCCTGCGGGTGTCCTCATCGATCCCCGCCTCCGACCTCGGGCTTCTCGATCTCTGGGATCGCGTGAAGTCGACCGCGTCAGCCTCCGACGCGGCTAAGGGCGCTTTCTGGCAGCTGAGCCCCTATCGCACGATGACCGTCGTCCATGCCACGCAGCAGCCGGTGAGCGCGCCCTACTTCGGAGGCGGCGATACCTGGAGGGGTGAGCGCGATACCGGCGAGGTGCCCTGCCGCATCAGCGGATCCATGACCCTCGACGAGCCGTCGACCGAGTCGGTCTCGCTCACAGGCACGCTCACGAGCGGCATCGATGGAGGCCCGGGCGCCCCCGCGCCGAGAATCGATGTCGCGGCTGTAGGCGATATCGGCTCGGTCAACGTCGCCAACCCTGCACCGGGGGGACCGGCCGGGAGCACGTCGTACGCCATGGAAGCGACAGTGCAGCTGCAGGACACGCGCCGCCACGACCTGTCCTTGGTGGGCACGGCGTACTCGCGCTACGCCGAGTACTTCCGTCGGCTGCGCAAGGCCGATCACCCCAGTGGCTCGACGAGCCCCATCGCCGTGGTGACCGATGCGTCGGGATCTCCGGTGCCGCTCGTGCCTGGGAGTGCGCGGGTCCAGTGGAGCAGCGGGGGAGCGGTCATCACCGGAACCCTCGGTGTCGATTTCACCGAGCAGGCGCTCGCCGGGACCATCACCCCTGCGGCAACCATCCCGGGCGGTAGCGTCGTTGTGTCCGGCATTCCGACGCCGGTGACGCTTGCGACGACCGACTCATCGACTGGGTCGCAGCGCCACGACTTCGTGCTCCCGGCAAGTGCCCGCCCGCAGCCTCCGGATGTGGCTGCCGTCGTGCCCGCATTCACGTGGAGCCCTGCTCCCGAGGCGACGATCTTCTCGCGTGCCACTTCGACCCGATCGAATGCAGCGCTGCGCGTCTATCTTGAGCGGCCGTGGTTCACCTCGGGCGTCGAGGAGGATCTCGCGGTGCTCCTCCGACCGACCGCCGGTGGGA
>CAYYZU010000251.1:0-3261 GCA_964476205.1 uncultured Actinomyces sp.
CGAGAGGGTCGCGACATCGCGGCGCTCGAACCCTACGAGTCCGACGAGCTCAAGGAGCTCAGCCACGCGCTCCTCCCTGCCCTCGGCCGCAAGCCCGAACCCCACATTGGCTCCAACATCGCGATGAGGGAAGAGCAACGGGTCCTGGAAGACGAGCCCGATGCGGCGTCGATGCGCAGGCGTCGTCGTGATGTCTTCTCCATCCCACGCAATGGCACCCGCGCCAGGCTGCTGCACGCCGGCGATGCATCGCAGGAGCGAGCTCTTGCCCGAGCCGCTCGGGCCGAGCAGCGCCACGATCTCATCGGGGTCCACGTCAAGGTGGATGTCGCGCAGGATCTCCCGACCCTCGTAGGAAATGGAGAGGTCGCGCACTCGTAGGCCGGTGTGGTCGCTCATGGGCTCACCATCCTCCGCTGCGCCGCGGACGGATGCGCTCGGCCACGCCGACGATCACGAGCGTGATCACCAGGAGGAGGACCGAGAGGACGGCGGCGACGCCCATGTTGGCCTCGCCGGGTCGGCCGAGCAGGCGGACGATCTGCACGGGCACGGTTGGCGCATCGAGACGCACGAGGAAGGCCGTGGCTCCGAACTCCCCGAGGGCTACGGCAGCGGCGAGCCCTGCGGCCACGGCAATCGCCCGCAGGGCCAGGCCTCCCTCGGTTGCCCACCAGGCGCGCAGGGGAGGAGCGCCGAGCGTCGCTGCCACCTGGCGCATGCGCGGGTCTACCGACCGCAGGAGCGGGAGGACGACCCGGATGACGATGGGCAGTGCCACGAGCGCCTGCCCGAGCGGCACGAGAATCCACCAGCCGCGCATGTCGACCGGTCCGCGCAGTGACACAAGCAGGAGCCCGAATCCGATGGTGACGGCGGAGACGCCGAGCGGCAGGGCGAGCGCGGCGTCGATCCATGCGCCACGCCTACCGGCCGCGAGGATCCCCGCGCACGCGAGCGCCCCGAGCGCCGTGGCGAGCAAGGTCGCGACGGCGGCGTATTGCAGCGACAGGGCTAGGGACTCGGCGGCGGACGTGGTGCGCGTCGTCGCCTCTGCGGGGGAGAAGGCCTCTCGGTACCACGCGAGTCCCCAGCCGTCGCCGACTCGCAGTGACCGGGACACCAGCCCCAGGAGGGGGATGGCGATGGCCGTGGCCAGCGCCCAGGTCCATGCTGCGCACACTCGATCGATCGCTGAGGCGACCGGGGCGCGTCTCTCGTCGTCGCCGAGATGCTGTCGGACCGAAGCCCGTTCCTGCAGGCGCATCGACCAGGCGACGGCCACGGCGACGAAGACGAACTGGAGCAGGGCAAGTCCCGCGGCCGCAGTGAGATCCAGGCGCTGCGCCGTCGCGGAGTAGATCTCCACCTCGATGGTGGGAAGCGACGGATCGCCGAGCACGAGGACGACGCCAAACGAAGTGAACGTGAAGAGGAAGACGAGTGCTGCAGCCCCCAGGATCGCCGGGCGCAGGAGCGGCAGTGTGACGCGGGTGAAGGTCCGCACCGGACCGATACCCAGCGTCCGAGACACGTCGAGCAAGCGGCCGTCGAGGTGACCCCAGAGGCCGCCGACGATGCGCACGACGAGACCGACGTTGAAGAAGACGTGCGCGACGATGATCGCCGCCGTCGTGCCCGCGAAGGGCAGGATCTCGCGGAAGGCCAAGCCGACGACCACCGTGGGAAGGATGAAGGGGACCGTGACCACCGCCAGGAGGGTGCGGCGAGCAGGTAGGGCGAGTCGGTAGAGCGCATACGCGGCCGGCAGCGCGATCACGATACTGAGCACGGTGCTGGCCGCGGCCTGCGCGGCGGTGTAGCCCACGATGCGCCAGGTGGAGGGCGCCGCGATCGTCTCGAGAGCCTCTGTCCCGAGCCCGGCCACGATCACTGCCGCGACGGGGAGGAGGACGAGTGCGCCCACGACGACCAGGGGCACGATCGCCCAGGCGGCAGCGCTCGCGTGGGATCGATCCCGGCGAGACGTGTCGGTGCGCGTCACCTCAGGACGAGCTGGGTCCACTGCTCGATCCACCCGTCGCGCTGCGCGGCGATCTCCTCCGCGCCGAGTTCAAGGGGCTCGGCCGGACGGGTGACGAAGCGCTCGAAGACCTCGGGCAGCGCCACCGCGTCACGAGACGGGAAGACGAACATCGACAGGGGCACGTCGGCCTGCACCTCGGGTGAGACGAGCCAGTCCACCACCGCGCGCGCCGACGCGACATCCGCTGCACCGCGCAGGACGCCGGCAAACTCCACCTGTCGGTAGCACCCATCGAGCATCACCGACGTCGACGGGCGCTCCGGCTTGGGATCCTCGGCGTACACGATCTCTGCCGGCGGGCTCGTCGAGTAGGACACGACCAGCGGTCGATCCCCTCCTCCGCCACCCGCGGTGAACTCACTCAGGTACGCCTCCGACCAGCCGTTGACGACCGCAACATCGTTGTCGCGCAGGCGCTCCCAGTAATTGGGCCACTCATCTCCGTAGCGCGCGATCGTCGCGAGCAGGAAGGCGAGGCCGGGGGAGGACGTGGCGGGGTTCTGTACGACGAGCAGGCCGCGGTAGCGCGGATCCGTTAGGTCCTCCAGCGTCGTTGGCGCCGGCAGCCCCTGCGCGGCAAACCAGCCGTCATCAACGTTGACGCACACGTCCCCGTCGTCGACCGGCGTGACGATGCCCAGGCCAGCCTCGCGCAGTTCGGGGCGCAGGGCCTCGGTCGAGGACGCGTAGGGGTCGAAGACCTCAGCGTCGATTGCGCGCGAGAGCAGGGTGGTGTCGATCCCGAAGAGGACATCGGCTTCGGGGTTGCCCGACGAGAGCACAGCACGATTCACCATCTCGCCCGCGTCACCGGCGGGGATGAACTCCACTGCGATGCCTGATGACTCCTCGAAGGCCGCCACGAGGTCCTCGCTGATGGCGAAGGAGTCATGGGTCACCACGCGCACGGTGCGGGGCTCCGCAGGCGTAGCACTCTCTGTGGGTGGTGCGCTCGTGGCAGGGCCCGTGTCGGTGGGTGACGCGCATCCCCCGAGGGCGACGGCGATCGTCACAGCGATCACGGCAAGGGTCGGACGGACGCGAGTCATTGGACTCCCTTCGCTGGCATTACCCAGATCAGGTCTGCGGGTCGGCGGTGGCGACCGCCCTCTCAGCCCGACGTTCCCTCGAGCTCCCCAGGTATCACCGAGCATATGCCGTCCGCGCGCGTGCCGCGCAGCCCCTCGGTCGGTCCGCGCGCGTGCCGCGCGACG
>CAYYZU010000252.1:0-2123 GCA_964476205.1 uncultured Actinomyces sp.
GACGCCACGGTGGCCCGAGACGTCACCGTGGTCGCGGACAACGGTGCCACGGCGACCTTCGACCAGATCCGTCGCTTCGCGACCCTGCACGATCCCGACGCCCGCGGCACATGGGCCATCGTCCGTCAGCGCGCCGCGCTCGCCGCGCTCGTGGCAGCCTCCGGCGTGGAACTCGACGACGAGGACTTCGCGCGCGCGCGCGCGCAGAGCGCATCCGCCCTCGGCGTGGCCCCCGAGTCGCTTATCGACGAAGCACGCTCGCTCGACATGACCCCGGCTGAGCTCGATGCCATGGTGATGGAGCAGGCATACGTGCGTCGGGCCGAGGACTGGATGAAGGTGGGCTCGAGCCATCCCCATCTGACCACCGAATACCTCAACGTCCTCCGCCGCACCGGTCGCTACCGCGACGCACGGGAGTCCACGGCGTTCGAGCGCAGCATCGGCATGCGCACCAGTCACCGCGCGACCAGCATCAGCCTTCGCAATGCGCTCGAGACCTTCAGCCGACTCTCGCAGTTCGATGTGCCCGACGACATCGAGGAGTACGTCGACGAGATGGCCATGGGCTCGCGCTCGGAGCTCTACGAGCAGCTCATCACCGCCCTCGCGACCGCCTGGGAGGTCTTCGGCCTCCCGGTCGAGGCACCCGAGGCCGATGGGACCGCAGACATCGCCCTGACACCACGTCACTCGAGAGGAACGCTATGAGCGAGGAGTCCGCCTCCAGCAGCACGGCCTCGGGCACCACGGCCACGACTGCTCCCCCAGAGACCACGCTGGGGGACGAGTTCGCCCAGCTCGGCACGACGACCTCCACACGGGGCTGGGTCGCATTCGCGGCCGTGGCCGTCCTCGTGCTCGGGTTCCTCGTGTGGGGAATCTTCGGCACCATCTCGGTGCAGACCACGGTGCCTGCGACGATCATCAACGGCTCCCTCCCGGCCGTCGTGTCGGCCCCCGTGGACGGATACATCGTCGGTGGTGCCGACGTGGACCAGCAGATCCCGGCCGGCCAGGCCGTCGCCGTCGTCCGCCCCTACGACGGGAGCGCGGATGTGGCGGCGACCGTGCCTTTCGACTTCGCCCCATCCACCTTCAACGTCCTGCCGGGCTCCCCGGTGAAGGCCGGCGACATTGTGGCCCGCGGGTCCGCGATCGCGCCCGATGGCGCTCCCAACCAGAACATCGCCGCGATCGCCTACGTCCCCTACGACCAGATCGCCGTCCTCGAGAACGCCGTCGGCATCTCCGTCACCAATGCGGCACCGGGGGCGAGCGGTCAGCCGGTCTCCGTGACCCTACGCTCCATCGACTCGTCCCCTTCATCGCAGGAGAGGGTCGCTGAGGTCACCGGCAACGAGCTGTACGCCGAGGAGGTCTACCAGTCATCGGGAGGCGCGCCCTACCTCGCGATCTTCTCCTACGCCGACGGCGCCTCCGTGGACACTTCGACCAGGCCGGGCGGTGCCACGGGCACCCTGACCATCGTCGAGTGGTCCGACGCCCCGCTCCAGGTTCTCTTCGGGGACTGACATGACGACCACCATCGAGACCCCTGAGCAGGAGCGCACCGCGACTCCCACGGTGACCACCGGCCCCCGTGCCAAGGTGCCCACCATCCTCCAGATCGAGGCCGTCGAGTGCGGAGCTGCCTCGCTGGGCATGATCCTCGCGTCCTTCGGCCGCTGGGTCCCCCTGTCGGAGCTGCGTGCGGCATGCAAGGTGTCGCGCGACGGATCGTCCGCCCAGAACATCCTCGAGGCGGCGCAGAAGTTCGGGCTTGAGGGCGAGGCGCACGTCGGGGGCCTCGACGTCCTCGAGGGTGCGCGCATGCCGGCCGTCGGCTGGTGGGAGAAGCGCCACTTCATCGTCATCGAGGGGATCAAGGGCGGCAAGGTCTACGTCAACGATCCTGCCCTCGGACGCGTGAACTACGAGCAGGACTACTTCGAGGCGCGCTACTCCGAAGCGGCCATCTCCATGAAGCCGACGGAGTCCTTCACCAAGGGCGGGCATCCCTTCCGCACCCTGCCGAGCCTCAATGCGCGGCTCGTGCTCGCCAAGGCTGGCCTCGTGCTCGCCGTGATCTCCGGCCTGCTGGCCATGATCCCCGGCCTGCT
>CAYYZU010000252.1:2133-3259 GCA_964476205.1 uncultured Actinomyces sp.
TCCATCCTCAGCGGCCGCATCCTCAACCCCATTGCCATGATCCCCGGCCTGCTCCTGGCACCGGTGAGCTCCGCATTCGTCGACACCGTGCTCACCAGCGGCGACAAGACCGTGATCCCGTTCCTCATGGGTACCCTCGCCTTCATCCTCGTGACGAGGGTCCTGCTCATCGGCATCGAGTTCAAAGCATTGTCTCGAGTCCAGGCCAAGATCGCCTACGCCGGCAACGCGAGATTCATGTTCCGCCTCTTCAGGCTGCCCCTGCTCTTCTTCGCGGGACGCAATCTCGGTGACCTCGTCATGCGCACGGGCTACTCCAGCCAGGTGGCCCAGCTCATCGCCGGCCAGCTCGCGAGCTCAGCCATCAGCATGGTGGCACTCGTTGCCTACGTCGCCCTGATGATCTACTACAACTGGCTCCTCGCGATCATCGTCGTCCTGCTCTCGGCCATCAACGTGGTCGTGCTGCGACTGGTCCTCAAGCGTCGCGTCGTAGGCCAGTCGCTCTCGCAGGCCGAGGAAGGCCAGCTCCAGAGCATCACGATCAGTGCCATCCAGTCGATCGAGTCCGTGAAGTCCAGCGGCCTCGAGGGCGAGGTCTTCTCCCACTGGGCGGGCCAGCAGACCAAGGTGGTCAACGCCCAGGCCGGGTTCGTCACGCCCACGGCCATCATCAGCGCCGTCCCGACGGTCGTCACGATGCTCACCGCGACGGCGATCCTCATCATCGGCGGCCTGCTCGTCGTCGCCGGCGATCTCACGCTGGGCGGCCTCATCGCCTTCCAGGCGCTGGCCGCCGGCATCGTGGGACCCGTCAACTCGCTGGTGAGCACAGCAGGCTCCATCCAGACCGTCCAGGCCAACCTCGAGCGCATCGACGATGCGATGGCGTATCCCCTCGATCCGCGCTTCGAGGGCCACGGCGCCCGGTCGCTCGACGAGGTCACCTCGCCGTCCATGCGTCCGATGGAGGGGGAGGTCACCCTCGACAACGTCACCTTCGGGTTCACCAAGGGAATGGACCCGCTCATCAAGGATCTCTCCGTCACGCTCCACGCCGTCAACCGCGTCGCTCTCGTGGGGCCCTCGGGCGCGGGCAAGAGCACGATCGGCAACGTGATCAGCG
>CAYYZU010000253.1:0-3250 GCA_964476205.1 uncultured Actinomyces sp.
GCCAGGGTCATCTCGACGTTGGAGATGAAGTTGCGGAAGAAGTGCCACTCCCGGTGCATGGCGACGAGGGCCTCGCCGTAGCCCGCCTCGCGTGCCGCGGCGAGGCCGCTGCCCACGCCGTACCAGCCGGGGACGATTTGGCGCGACTGCGTCCAGCCGAAGACCCAAGGGATGGCGCGCAGCCCGTCGATTCCGGAGGCGGTGTCAGGGCGGCGGGCGGGTCGTGAGCCCATGTGCATGCCGCCGAACTCCTCGACCGGGGTCGATGTGGCGAAGTAGGACGGCAGATCGGGATTGTCGACGAGTGCGCGGTAGCGACGCTGCGCGGCTGCCGACGTCGTGTCCATCACCTCGTCCCAGAGGGCTCGCTCGGTCTCGGAACTGCGCGGTCTGTCGTGCAGCAGCGTCGCGTCCATAACGGCCCCGAGGATCTGCTCGAGGTTGTCGCGGGCGAGAGTGGGCAGGAGGTACTTGTCTGAGATGACCTCGCCCTGCTCGGTGAGCTTGATCCGCCCCTCGAGCACGCCCCACGGCTGGGCGAGGATCGCCTCGTAGGTGGGACCTCCACCGCGTCCGACCGTGCCGCCGCGCCCATGGAAGAGCTGCAGGCGGATGCCGGCAGCCGCTGCGGTGTCGCGAAGCCGGCGCTGGGCGAGGTGGATCTCCCACTGCGAGGTCGTGATGCCGGCGTCCTTGTTGGAGTCGGAGTAGCCGAGCATCACCTCTTGGATGTCCCCGCGGGAGGCCAGCAGGCGTCGGTACGTCGGGTCGGCGAGCAACTGGCCGAGGATGACGTGGGCGGAGCGGAGCTCGTCGACCGTCTCGAGCAGCGGCACGAAGCCCACCATCGCCGTGCCGGCATCGGTGTCGACTAGGCCGGCCTCGCGGGCGAGCACCACGGCGGCGAGGACGTCATCGGCTCCCTTGGTCATCGAGACGATGCAGGTCTCGACCGTGCGCGGGCCGTAGCGCTCGATGGCCTCGCGTGCGGAGACGAAGGCTCCGTAGGTCGCCATGGCCGAAGGATCGAGTGGCGGGGGAGTAGGCGCGAGCGGGCGGCGTGAGAGCAACTCTGCCGAGAGCAGCTCGCGACGTGCGTCGGCGCCGAGCGTGGTGAAGTCAGGTGCCCCGGGCAGCCGGCCGAGGAGCTGGCTGATGGCCTCGCGGTATTTCCCCGAGTGCTCGCGGATGTCGAGGGTGGCCAGGGGAAGGCCTATGGATGCGATGACCCGCAGGGCACGGTCGATGACGCCGATGGCAGCGATCGAGCCGTCCGCCGCGAGCGAGGCGCGCACCTGCATGAGATCGGCAAGCAGATCCGATGTGCAGCGGTAGTCGCGCCCGGGCACGTGCGGGCCGCGCGAGCCGATGCGCTCCCGTGTGAGTCGCAGCCGGTTGTGGATGACCGAGAGCTTGAGGCGCACCGGCTCCTCGGCGTTGAGTCGCAGGAAGCGCCGATCGAACTCCGGCAGGTGCGCAAGGTCGGCCTCCACGCTAGCCCGCAAGCCTTGGTCCGCACCCGACAGGCGTTCGCTGACCGAGAGATCCTCGAGCAGTCGGTCGACGATGGGGAGGATGTCGCTGATCGCGTGGTCGCGCTGGAAGTCGATGACCGCGCGGGTTACCTCAGGCGTGACGAAGGGATTGCCGTCTCGGTCGCCTCCTATCCAGGAGCCGAACGTGAGCGGTGTGCTGTCGGGCGGGAGGTCTGCGCCAAGGAGGCGGAAGGCGGTGGCCAGGTCGTCGAGCACCTCGGCGAGCGGTCCTCGCGCGAGGTCGTCGAGGTAGTAGAGGGCATTGCGCGCCTCGTCGACGACCTGCGGCTGCTCCAGGCGAAGCTCATCGGTGCGCCACAGTAGGTCGACGAGCTCCGCGATCCGCGACCACCGCCGCTCGTCGTCGATGAGGGTGTCGAGGAGCAGGTCGGCGATCCGGCGCTCCTTGGTGAGCACCGAACGTCGAGCGGCCTCGGTGGGATGGGCGGTGAAGACGGGGCGCACGGACATCTCCCGCGCGAGCGCTCGGGCCTTGTCGGGTGTGACGCCCTGATCGAGGGCACGACGCGCGGTGCGCGTGAGGAGGCTTCCCTCCGCGCGACGTCTCGCACGCACGTCGCGCGCGCGCTGCACCTGCTCGGCAACGTTGGCGAGGTCGAAGTAGATGGAGAAGGCGCGCGCGATCATGGTCGCCTCGTGCAGGTCGAGGCCGTCGATGATCTGGCTGGCCTCGGCGGGGTTGTCTCGAACGGCGGCGCGGATCCCCTCCACGGTGTCCAGCAGGGAAGCACCCCCGTGCTGGGCGAGCGAGTGGCCGAGGAGTGCGCCCAGTGCGCGGATGTCCTCGCGCAGGGCCGCGTCGGGCGTCTCGTCTGCCGTGGTCACGAGAGGACCGTACCCAGGCCGTGTTGCGCCAGTGTTTCGTGACTAGGGTCGTGCCGTGGTGAGCATCGTCTTCGGCCTGCTCACCGCCACCTTCTTCGCAAGCAGCAGCCTGCTGTCGTCCCGCTCGGTCAAGATCATCGGCTCAGGCTCCTCGCTGGCCTGGGCCATGCTCGTCGGGCTCGTCGTCACCACCCCGTTCGTCTTCGCCTCAGGCGTGCCGGCCAACCTGAGTGCAAGCCTCCCGTGGATGGCGGCCGCGGGCCTGGGCAACGTCATCGGCATCCTCATCGCCGGCTTTGCCCTGCGCGTGGGCAAGGTTGGCGTCGTCGCCCCCATCCTTGCGACCGAGGGCGCCATCGCCGCCGTCATTGCCTCCATCCTCGGGGAGAGCATCGCGCCCATCGTGGCCTTCCTCCTCATGGTCATCGTGGGCGGCATCGTGCTCTCGGCGATCGCCCCCGACCCCGAGCCCCTCGCGCATGAGAAGCCCCTCCAGGCCGTCCTGCTCTCCACGGCGGCCGCGGCCTGTTTCGGGATTTCCCTCTTCGCTGCGGGCAATCTCAGCGACGAGCTTCCTATCTCGTGGGTGCTGCTCCCTGCCCGACTGGTCGGCGTTCTCATCATCTTCCTACCCCTACTGCTCACCAGACGGCTGCGCATCACTCGGTCTACGGCGCCGCTCGTTGTCGCGATGGGCTTCACCGAGGTCCTGGGTTTCGTCTGCTTCGCCATCGGCGCGCAGTACCAGGTGGCCGTCACCTCAGTGCTCGCATCGCAATTCGCGCCGATCGCCGCCGTAGCGGCTTACCTGCTCTTCAAGGAGCGACTGGGGCGTCTGCAGATCGCGGGTGTGGTGGTGCTCGTGCTGG
>CAYYZU010000254.1:0-3244 GCA_964476205.1 uncultured Actinomyces sp.
AGATCTCGGCGGCAGGGCGGGCGAGGGTCCAGCCGCCCTCGGGTCCCCGGCGGGCTCGCACGATCCCGGCCTTGCGAAGTTCGGCGAGGATCGCCCCGAGGTACGACGTGGGGATCGCCTGGCGGTGCGACAGCGCGTCGGTGGTCACCGGGCCGTCGGGCGATGCGGCGAGCTCGAGCGCTGCGCGCAGGGCGTAGTCGGTTCTCCCCGGTAGGCGCATGGCCCGAGCATAGGCGCTGCCCATGGGATGAATTCGAGCGGAGACGACCGCTTTTCCGGCGTGTGGGCTCGCGATTGCGCCTTCGGCGGATCAGGCCCTCAGGCGCAGGCCGCTGGGCGTGCGGGCGAAGCCGGCCGAGACGAGAGCGGTGACGCGGGCGTCATCCGCGGGGATTCCGGAGATCTCGTCGCCATCGATCCGCTGGAGGTTGACCGACTGCCCGCGCAATGTGTACGCAAGTGACTGCGCGGCATCCGTTAAGGCGTCCGCGTCGTCACCCCAGGTGATGAGCGAGCGGCGCCCGCGCGCGAGGTAGAGAAGGGGTGCGCGGTCACGCACCGTCACCCATGCGCCGGCCGCACGACTAGGCCGCGTGGCGGCCTCGGGCCAGGGCAGCAGGGCGCCGTACGGCTGCGCGGGGTCGGCTGCGGCGAGTGTGCGCGCCTGTGCGGCGGGCTGTAGCGAGCGGAGCATGTCGAGCGCACCTGGCATCGCGAACTGCGCGGCGCCTTGGCCTTCGAGTGCATACACGCGTCGGCAGCGGCCCGCTTCCTCCATCGCGCTGAGGATTCGGTACGCCGCGGCGAAGCCACCGGGCAGTCCGGATGCCGCGACGGCCTCGCGCGTGACGATGCCATTGCGATGAAGGAGCGCCTCGACGCCAGCAAGGTGTCGAGCAGTTGCTGAAGGATCGGGCACGACGACGAGTGACCAGCGGCCGCCAAGGGGTTCGCGCGCGGGGCGCCTTCCCCGTGAGCGCAGGCGTGGTGGGCGTGCTGGCTTGCGTGGTGCGCCCCTTCGCATGGGCTCCCACGTGTCGTTGGTGACGTGACCCGACCAAGCGAGCCCTCGGAGGGCGCGTGCCACCTCGACCTCGGGCACGAGTGCCTCGCGCGACAACTCCACTGCGATTTCGCGGAGGAACTGGGCCCCACGCTGCGCAAGAAGGTCGACGATGCGCCGCTCGAGATCGCCCTCGATCTCCGCGGGAGTGGGCACCAGGGGCGGCGCCAGATCGGCAGGGGCCAGGCACACCCAGCCGTCGTCCCCCGGCAGAGCGCCTGCGCCCCACCAGGCGATCTCACCGCGCGTGATGAGTTCGTCGAGCAGGGCCGGCGCGTAGTCGCGCACGCGCGCGGGCAGGATCGCGGACTCGAGCTGACTGGCGGGTAGGGGGCAGCCGGCGAGCGACTCGATGGCGGCGTAGACGGCATCGACCCCGGAGGCAGGATCGATGAGCCCCTGCCATGCCGGGAGGAAGTCGGCGAGGGTCTCGGCGGCGAGCGGCTCCATCTCCTCCCGGAGCGCGGCGACGCTGCGCCGGCGGATACGCCGCAGGACCTCGCGGTCGCACCACTCGGTGCCCGAGGTGCCCGGTCGGAAGCCACCCGAAACGACGCGGCCGCCCACCTCAAGTCGGCGCAGTGCTTGCTCGGCAACAGAGACGCCCAGGCCGAAGACATCGGCGAGCTCGGTGGCAGTGAAGGGTCCATGCGTGCGTGCGTAGCGCGCCGCGAGATCGCCGAGCGGATCGGGTGCGATCTCAAGGAAGGCGTCGGGGATGCCCGGGGGCAGGGGGACGCCGAGGGCATCGCGCAGGCGACCGGCATCCTCGATCGCGGCTACGTGCTCGCGCCCAGCCACGCGCACGGTGATCGCGCGCCGTGAGCCAATGAGGTCCGCCGCCCATGCCTCGTCGATGCCGCGCGCTGCGCGTGCTTCGGCGTCCAGCGGTCCGAAGACGCGCAGCACATCAGCCACGTCCTCGGCATCCCGTGGGGCGGGCTCCCACCGGCCGACGGCGCGAGCCACTTCCTCGATCGCGTCGGCATCGAGCAGGTCGCGCAGGGGAGTGGGACCCAGGAGTTGCCCGAGCAGGTCGGAGTCGAGGGTGAGCGCGGCGGAGCGACGCTCGGCGATCGGCGAGTCGCCCTCGTAGAGGAACGCTGCGACATAGCCGAAGACGAGCGACTGGGCGAAGGGCGAGGGCTGATCGGTGACGACATCGACGACCTTGACGCGTCCGTCGCGCACCTGGGTGAGCAGGTCGCGCAGGGCGGGGACGTCGTAGACATCGAGTACGCACTCGCGCACGGCCTCGAGCACGATGGGGAAGTCGGGATAGCGCGAGGCGACCGACAGCAGGTGCTGCGAGCGTTGGCGCTGCTGCCACAGCGGGCTCCGCTTGCCGGGCATGCGTCGCGGCAGCAGGAGTGCGCGAGCGGCGCACTCGCGGAAGCGGCCGGCAAACAGCGAGGACCCGCCGACCTCGCGCTGCACGATCGCGTCGATGTCCTCCGGATCGATGACGAGCAGGTCGGCGATCGACACGGCCGTCTCGTCGAGGGTGTCGGGCAGGCGGATGACGATGCCGTCGTCGGAGTGCATAACCTGCGGCTCGATGCCGTGCTCGGCGAGCAGGCGCTGACCGATCGCGAGCGCCCAGGGGGCGTGGACGCGCGCACCGAAGGGCGAGTGGATGGCCACGCGCCAGTCGCCGAGCTCGTCGCGGAATCTCTCGACGACGATGGTGCGGTCATCAGGCAGGCGGCCGGTGGCGGCACGCTGATCCTCGAGGTAGGCCACGAGGTTGTCCATCGCCCAGGCGTCGAGTCCGGAGTCGGCGAGGTGTGCGCGCGTGGTCTCGGGGTCGCGGGCGGCGCGCAAGAACTCTCCGACGGCACGGCCGAGCTCGATCGGCCGGCCGACCGAATCGCCGTGCCAGAACGGGAGCTTGGCGGGCTGTCCGGGCGCGGGGGAGACCCACACGCGGTCGGGCGTGATCTCCTCGATCCGCCATGAGGTGGCACCGAGTGCGAAGACATCGCCGACGCGCGACTCGTAGACCATCTCCTCGTCGAGCTCGCCTACGCGCGAGGTGGTCCCGATCAGGTAGACGGCGTAGAGGCCGCGGTCGGGGATGGTGCCGCCGCTGGTGACCGCGAGTCGCTGCGCTCCGGGTCGTGCGCTGATCTCACCGCTCGTACGGTCCCAGACGATGCGCGGCTTGAGCTCGGCGAAGTC
>CAYYZU010000255.1:0-3236 GCA_964476205.1 uncultured Actinomyces sp.
GATCTCCATCGACTCGAAGAGCGGCGGGGATGGGCACCGGGTCGTTACGGCGGTGCGCCGCGCCCCTAATGACGCCTTGGGCTTCAGGCCCAGGCCGTCGATGAGCGCACCGCGCAGGGCCTGCTCGATCGGCCCGGCTGCCCACTCCCCCAGGTCCGTGAGCGCGTCCAGCGTCGCGACGAGGACGCGCTGGGACTCCTCATCGGCGACCGACTGCTCAGGGTCGATGGCGAAGTCAGCGGGGTCGATGAAGAGGAATCCGAGCATGGCCACGGACTGGGCGAGGGTCTCCATGCGCTCCTGCACGAGGGGGACAGCCTCGGCCAGCACCTGCCGCTGGCGATCCGTCGGCGGATCCGCGACGAGCCCGGCTCGCTGAAGGAAGGGCACGACGCGCTCGCCGAACTCCTCGGGCGAGAGCGAGCGGATCCAGTCGCCATTGATGGCCGTGCACTTCTTGAGGTCGAAGCGCGCCGGGTTGGGGCTCACGCGGGAGATGTCGAAGGCCTCAGCCATCTCGCGCATGGAGAAGAACTCGCGGTCCTCCCCCATCGACCAGCCGAGCAGCGCGAGGTAGTTGAGCAGCGCCTCGGGCAGGTAGCCCTCCTCGCGATACATCAGCAGCGCCGACTCCGGGTCGCGCTTGGACAGCTTCTTGTTGCCCTCTCCCATGACATAGGGCAGGTGCCCGAACCTCGGGGTGCTGCCGTCGCCCACGCCGATATCCGCCAGAGCGGCGTACATCGCGAGCTGACGCGGGGTGGAGGAGAGGAGATCCTCGCCGCGCAGGACATGGGTGATGCGCATGAGCGCATCATCGACGGGGTTGACGAGGGTGTAGAGCGGGTCGCCGTTGGCGCGCACGATGACGTAGTCGGGCACATGCTCGCTGGCGAAGGTGAGTTCGCCGCGGACGAGATCGTCCCAGGTCCAGTCGTGATCGGGCATCGCGAAGCGCGTGACGGAGGTGCGGCCCTCGGCCTCGAACTCCGCGCGCTCATCAGGCGTCAGGTGCCGGCAGCGACCGGAATAGCCCTGCGTGCGCCCGGCAGCGCGCGCGGCCTCGCGCTCGGCCTCGAGCTCCTCGGCCGTGCAGTAGCAGGGATAGGCGTGACCCGCCTCGACGAGACGCCGTGCGACGTCGGCGTAGATGTCCATGCGCTCGGACTGGCGATAGGGGCCGTAGTCCCCGCCGACCTCGGGGCCCTCGTCCCAGTCCAGCCCGAGCCACCGCAGGGAGTCGAGCAGCATGAGGTACGAGTCCTCGGAGTCACGCTCGGCATCGGTGTCCTCGATCCGGAAGACGAAGGTGCCGCCGTGATGGCGGGCGAAGGCCCAGTTGAAAAGCGCGGTGCGCGCCATGCCGACATGGGGATTGCCCGTGGGCGAGGGGCAGAAGCGCACGCGAATATCGGAGGAAGGCACGCGCGGAGCCTACCCGGGCGATTCCAGCGCGAGGACGCGACGGCAACGTCGTTGAGTGGCGAGTTGTGACGTGCCGGCACGGCGTGTCGCCTGCACAACTCGCCAGTCAACGAACTAGGTGGGTCGTGGCAGCGCGAGGACGGCGTAGAGCAGCGATCCATCCCACGCGTAGGTGCCGGTGACCGCCTCGACTCCGATGTCACCCGCTAGCGGGCCGCTGACCTGTGCGATCCAGAGGCCATCGCCCACGTCCGTGATCTCTGCCTCGGCGAAGCCGATGAAGCGCTGTGCGCGCGGGTACGCCGCCTTGTAGATGGACTCCTTCGCGGCGAAGGCGAGGGTGGCCGCATCCTCAGAATTCCAGCGCTCGGACTCGGTTTCGGTGAGGCACTGGCGGACGACGGCCCGCAGGCGATCGCCGTCAAGCCGCGGGCAGATGTCGATGCCCAGTCCTGCGAGGTCGCGCCCCACTACTGCTGCGGCCACGCCGCTGTGATGCGTGAGCGATCCCGCGATCCCTTCGGGCCAGACCGGTGCCCCCTCGGGCGAGCGCCCGACGCTTCCCTCGGCTCCGAGGCGCCGCAGGGCCTCCACGGCCGCGAGACGACCCATGAGGAAGTCGGACCTGCGGGTGGCAGCAGCATCGGTGAGTTCGGTGGGCCAGTCGAAGGCCTCGGCCCAGCTCGAGGGATCGCCCACGACGCGGGCGCCCACGCAGCCCGCCGGCAGCGAGACGGGAAGGTCGTCGAAGGCCGGGGTCATCCCGCGACGGTGTTTGCGAGAATCCCGATGCCCTCGATGGTCACCTCGACGTCGTCGCCGTCGCGCAGAGGACCAACGCCAGCCGGAGTGCCGGTGAGGATGACATCGCCGGGCAGCAGGGTCATGACCTGGCTGATCCACGACACGAGCGTGGGCACGGAGTGCACGAGCAACGAGGTCCGCGAGGACTGCCGCTCGTCGTCGTCGACGTGGCACGTGATGGCGAGATCCGAGACGTCGAGGTCTGTGGCGATCCAAGGACCGAGGGGGCAGAAGGTGTCGAAGCCCTTGGCGCGTCCCCACTGGCCGTCGGCCTTCTGCAGGTCACGTGCTGTCACGTCGTTGGCGCAGGTGTAGCCGAGGATCACCTCGGCGACGCGCTCCTCCGGCACCTCGCGGCACAGCCGGCCGATGACGATGGCGAGCTCCGCCTCGTGCTCGACCTGCTGCGACATCGCGGGCAGGCGGATCTCCGCTCCCGGGCCGATCACGGAGGTATTGGGCTTGAGGAAGATCATCGGCTCGGCGGGCACATCATTGCCCATCTCTGCCGCATGCGCCGCGTAATTGCGCCCGACGGCGATGACCTTGCTCGGCAGCACGGGCGCGAGCAGCCTTGCCTGCGCGCCGGTGACTTCCTGGCCGGTGAAGGTGATCTCGCCGAAGGGGTGCACGTCGATCACGCGCAGTCGGGCGTCGACCGGCAGGTCGGAGTCACGGTCATCGACTCCATCGACAGCGGCGAAGACGACCTCGGATCCGACGGCGACGCGGGCGATGAACACGCCGTGACCCTATCGAAGGCTCAGGTGCTGGCTGAGCGGAGCAGGCTGTAAGCGAGGGCATCCTCGAGCGCGATCCACGAGGCGGCGATGACGTTCTCGTGCACGCCCACGGTGCTCCAGGACTCGTCGCCATTGCTCGTGCCGATGAGTACGCGGGTGACGGCATCCGTGCCGGCGACCCCCTCAAGGATGCGCACCTTGTAGTCGGTGAGGCGCACGCCCTCCAGGTGCGGGAAGAGCCGCACGAGGGCGCGGCGCAGGGCC
>CAYYZU010000256.1:0-3222 GCA_964476205.1 uncultured Actinomyces sp.
TGCGGCTCGTTCTTGAGGTCGAAGGCCACGACATGGTCGTCATCGGCGTACCGCGTCGCGAGCATCTGCCAGGTCGAGACCCAGTCGTCCTCGGTGAATCCGGCCTGGCCGTACCAGAGGCCGTCCATGAAGCCGTCGTTTGCCTGCGAGTGGTTGTCCAGGATGACCATGAGTCCGAGCCGGCCTGCCTCGGCGATGACGGCGTCCATCACCTGCAGCGGCGTCTTGCCCTGGAGATCGGCATTGCGCCCGCCGCCGTAGTCGATGCCGGAGGTGGTTGTGCCGCGCATCGCCTGCAGGGAGAAGGGCACGCGAATGGTGTTGAACCCGAGATCGTCGATCTGCTTGAGCATGTCCTTGTAGTCACGGGTCCAGAGCCCATGCGGTGCCTGGTTGGACGTCTCAAGCCCGAACCAGTTGACGCCCTGCCAGATGACGGTGTCACCGTCGGCGTCCACGATGCGATTGCCCTGGGTGCTGAGCGGGTAGTCGATGTCGGTCGCGGGTGTCGGAGTGGGCGGCGGAGCCGGGGTTGGAGTGGGAGTGGGAGTTGGAGTCGGAGTCACCGTGCGGGAGGCGTCGGGGATGACGTCCGAGCACGAGTAGAACGCCTCGGTCGAGTCACTGCGCTGCCAGACGGTGTAGAGGATGTGGCGGCCTTGGCGTGCGGGCATGTCGACGCGCATCGTGGTGACCGGCTCCAGCGGGCGGAAGCCGGTGTCGTGCACCAGCTCGAGGTCAGACCACTTCAGGGGCTGGGTGACATCGAAGCCGGCCTTGGTGAGGTAGACCCGGAAGTAGCGCGTCGCATGAGGTGCAGTCGACTCCCACCGCAGCGTGTACTTGCCGTCGGCGTCGGGCCGCAGGGTCGTCGCCTTCCACTGGGTGGAGGGAGTGTCGAAGGCGGCGTACTTGCTGCGCCCGGCACTGCAGAGCTGGCCGTCCGGGATCAGCGCCTGGTGGTTGCCGTTGGCAGCCGGCTGATTGACCTCGGTCCAGTCGTAGAGCGCCTGCGGGTTGGCCTGCCAGGCGGCCGCGCACATGGGCGACGAACGGTCGCCATGGAAGCAATCCCAGATCCGGGAAGCCGGCATCGAGAGGGAGCCGTGTGCCGAGGCGGGAGCCGCGATCACCACTCCCGTGACGGTCGCGGCCGCGGCGGCGACGAGGGTGGTGAGCAGGGCGGTGGTACGGCGCGCGGTGCGCATGTGGCCTCCGTGAATGTGGTGGTGCGGGCGGGGGGATCCGCCCATCCACCATTCGGGTGAAGGCCCCTTCGAGGCGCGACGAGGGGGTGAAGCGCGCATCCATCGTGCGCGTTTCACCCCCTCGTGTGAGGCGTTACCTCAGTTCGGCGTTGAGGGCGTCGATGAGTACGCCCTGCCGATCGCTGCTCAACTCCCACAGCATCACGCCGCCGAGTCCGAGGGATTCGAGGTAGCGGGCCTTGGCCTGCATGGACTGCGCGTCGTCGTAGGAGATGAAGACCCCGGTCGCCGGATTCCACAGGTAGGGGACCTTGGACACCGAGTCCCAGTAGCGGGTCATCCGCGGCAGGTAGTTGGCCTTGATGTCGTCGTAGTCGAGGACACCCGCTTCCCACGTGCCGGTGGATGCGCCCGTGCCCGAGGAGTGCAGACCGGTGCCGCTGGTGCCGGGGGTGACCCCGCTCCAGCCGCGTCCGTAGAGCGGCATGCCCAGTACGAGCTTGTCGGCCGGCATCCCGCTGGCGAGGTACGCCCGGACTGACGCGTCGATGTCGAATCCGGCCGGGCCCCGATCAGCCGCGGAGCGGTAGAGCGGTGCGTTATGCCCGGTCGTCTTGTCCCAGGAGCCGTTGTAGTCGTAGGACATGAGGTTGATCCAGTCGAGCGTCGCCGCGAGTCTGCCGATCTCGAGGTTCTGCAGCGTCGACGGACCCGCGGGAGCGGCGATGGTGAGGAGGTACTCACGCCGGTCCTGCGCCTCGCGGCGATCAAGCTCGGCGCGGAACTCCTTCATCAGGGTCGTGTAGTTGCCCTTGTCCGCGGCGACCCCCGTCGTGGGACCACCCGACACGGGGTACTCCCAGTCGATGTCGATGCCATCGAAGCCGTACGTCTCCATGAAGTCAGCGCATGACTTCACGAATGTGGCCCGCTTCGCGGGATCGCTCGCGATGCCCGAGAACTGCCCCGACCAGGTCCAGCCGCCCACGCTGATGAGCGTCTTGAGGTGGGGGTACTTGGCCTTGAGCTTGAGCAGCTGGTTGAAGTTGCCGCGCATCGCGGTGCTGTCCCAGCTGTCGCCGGGGAAGAACTTGTCGACATCGGCGTAGGAATCGCCCAGCACGCAGCGGTCATTCGCGATGTTGGCGAAGGCGTAGTTGATGTGGGTGATCTTGTCGCCCGGAATCTGCGACACCTGGTAGTTGCGCCCGTACGTCGACCAGCCGGTGTAGTAGGCAACGACACGATCGTCACCCGCGGGACCTGGTACAGGTGTCGGTGTCGGTGTCGGTGTCGGCGTGGGAGTCGGCGTAGGCGTCGGCGTCGGAGTCGGCGTCGGAGTCGGCGTCGGAGTCGGCGTCGGCGTAGGCGTCGGAGTCGGCGTTGGTGTCGATCCGCCCGCCACCGTGATCACGCACGGCACCGTTGTGCCGCTGAGGGTTGCCGTGCACGTCGTCGGCCGCGGCATCCCCGTCGCTGTCGCGTCGGAGAAGCCAAAGGTCGTCGATGCACCCGCAGCCAGTGCGCCGTTCCATGACGCGCTGCTCGCGGTGAGCCTGCCGCCAGTCACGGAGCCCGTGGCATTCCACATCGCACCGGCCTGGCCAGCCCACGGGAAGGACACGGACCACGCGGAGGCGGCGGTCGACCGGCCGTTCTTCACGCTGACGTCGACGGTGCGTCCCGTGCCCCAGTCGCTCACGGCCTTGACCTCGACCTGCACCGATCCGGTGCCCGGCGTGGGAGTCGGCGTAGGCGTCGGAGTGGGAGTCGGCGTCGGAGTGGGCGTGGGCGTCGGAGTGGGAGTCGGCGTCGGCGTCGGGGTCGGCGTGGGAGCAGGTGCTGGAGCGGTGCGGGTCGCGCAGTAGCCGAAGGTCGTAGGGCTGCCGGCCTTGACCATGTGGTTCCACGCCGCACCGCCGACCGAGATGGTGCCGTCGGGCTGCGTGGTGCGTACGCCGTTCCACAGGCTGCTCACCGTGATGCCCTTGGGCAGGTCGACGCGCCAGTGCTT
>CAYYZU010000257.1:0-3212 GCA_964476205.1 uncultured Actinomyces sp.
CGGTCCCAGATGCCCACCTCAGTGATCTCGTGGGTGGAGGGAAGCTCATTGCGGTCGTCGAGCATGGGGTACGGCGCGACGACGAGCGCGATCTCCGGGCCTGACGTGTCGCGCGCCATCATGGCCGTGGCGATGGCGAGGTTGCCGCCCGCGCTGCCGCCGTAGACGGCGAGGCGCTGCGCGTCGTAGCTGAGCTCGCCGGCATGCGCGGCCATCCACGTGAGGGCGGCGTAGCAGTCGTTGACCTGTGCGGGGTGCGGATCCTCCGGGGCCTTCCGGTATCCGGTCGAGACAATCACGGCGTTGACCTGTTCGCACAGCATGGCCGCCGTGAGTTCGTTGGCCTCGATGTCGCCGAGGATCATGCCGCCGCCGTGGATGTAGAGGATCCCCGGCAGCAGGACGCCGGTGGCGTCGGCCGGGGTGTAGATGCGGACGGGGATGTCCGGGGCTCCGTCGAGGCCGGGAATCATGCGGTCCTCGGTGACGACCCGGTCATTGGGGGGTACGTCGGCCATCTGCGCGGCGAGCAGGCCCGCCACGACGGCACGGCGCTCGACGATGTCGGGGATGGCATTGAAGCCGCCGGGGATAGCTGCGAGGAGCATCTCCAAGGGCTCGCGGGAAACGGGGTCGAGGCGATCGCGCTGGGCCGACATGGAGCGCTCCTTCCGGGGTGGACGTGCCGTCGGAAACGCTATTGGGTCGTGGTGTCCCGTGTCCGGGCTTCAGGTAAGTGCCGCTTCGACGTCCTCCGACTGGGCCCGCTGGACGTAGCGCGGGAAGACGACGATGACGGGGATGAGCAGCAGCGAAATGCCGATCAGGACGAAGGCCGGCACGAGGACGCTGCCCGTCGAGCCGAGGAGCGTCTCCTCCAGCGCGGGAGTGAAGCTGCCGATGATCATGCCGATGCTGTAGGTCAAGGCGATGCCGGTGTAGCGCACCTTGGTGGGCACGAGCTGCGTCATCTCCGTCGTGGTCGTGGAGTCGACAAACGTCTGGATGGTGGCGAGCACGACGATCGCCAGGAGCACGGCGGCTACGGCACCCGAGTTGAGCAGGAGAATGGACGGGATCGCCAGCACGAGGTAGGCGATGACAGATCCGATCATGAGCGGCCTGCGACCGCGGCGATCGCCCAGCGCCGCCACGGGGATGATGAGCACGATGTAGATGACGGAGATGAGCGCAGAGACGAGATCCGCTCGCGCGTCGGAGATCCCCACGACGGTCTCGAGGTAGGACGGCATCCACGAGATGAGGGTGTAGACCGTGACCCCGCTCCACGTCGCGAGCGCGAGCATGAGGAAGGTCGCACCGGGGTAGGCCCTCAGGAGGTAGCGCACGGGGGATCCGGTCTCGCCGGACTGCACCGCCTCCTCGAAGGACTCCGTCTCGCGCATCTTGCGGAGCATGAGGACGGCCACGACGGCAAGGACGAAGCCGATGGCGTACGGGATGCGCCAGGTGCCCTCAGCCAGCGCCTCCTGCCCCCAGATGACGGTCGTGCCGAAGACGACGAGGGAGGCCAGGAGGTTGCCGCCCATAGCGGTCGCGAGGCCGAGCGAGACGCTGCGACCGCGGCCTTCCTTGCCCGCCGACTCGCTGAGAGCAGTGAGCGCGCCGGAGTACTCCCCGCCGACGGAGAAGCCCTGCATGAGGCGCATGAAGGTGAGCAGGATCGGCGCCCAGATCCCGATCTGGTCGTACGTCGGGAGGATCGTGGTGATGAAGAGCGGGATGAGCATGAGCGTGGTGGACAAGACCAGCGCGTAGCGGCGGCCCTTGGTGTCGCCGAGCCGGCCGATGACGAGCCCGCCGATAGGCCGAGCCAGGTAGCCCACGGCGAAGGTCGCGAAGGTGAGAATGAGGCCGACCGTGGCGTTATCGGTGGGGTAGAAGACCTGCTGAAGGGTCGTGGCCAGCAGGCCGTAGACCATGAAGTCGTACCACTCGATGACGACGCCGCTCGTGGTGAAGAGGCGGTTGCGTCGGCGCTGGCGATCAGTCAGGCGGGTCGGCTGCACGGCCGCAGCATAGGGATCACGGGCTTCCCTTGGGGAGACAAGCGTGGGGCGCGTGTCCTAACGTTCCCGGATGACCTCACGTCTACGGGCCCTCGTGGGTCTCGCTGCTGTCTGCGCTTCCCTCCTCGTCGCCCCGCCGGTGCTCGCCGACGAGCCCGTGGGCCCGGGGCCTGTCGTGGACGACACGCCGGCCATCACCGTCGTCAATGCGGCGACGGCCCGCAAGCAGGAGGTCTTCTCCGTCGAGGTCGCCGCCGATGCCGGGGATCGCCGATTCGTTCGCACCGACCTCGTCGTGGACGACATCACGCTCCCGGCGGGGCTGCCTGGCATCTTCCTCGGCGTCTCCGTCACGTGCACTGATCCCTCCGGAGCCACGGCGCTCGATGTCGAGGGTGGCCGCAACGTGTGGAAGTCCGATGCCGGCTTCGACATTGCCGTGCTCGGCATGTTGCGCTCGGCGACGGCGGGCACATACTCGTGCGTGACCGAGGTGATGATCTGCGACCCCGGTAGTTGCACGAGCCCCGCAAGCCAGGGCAGTGTGACGATCGCCGAGGGCGCGAGCGGAAGCGGACAGCAATCGCAGATGTCGGTGTCGGCCGCGCTTCCCTCCTGGGCGCGGTTCATTCAGATCCCCAAGGCGACCGATGCCCTGGTCAATCCCGGGAAGTCGCTCGCGATGACGAAGTCCTTCACGTTCGCGGGAGCGACGGGGCCCGTCGCCTTGGGGTCGGTGCTCTCGCTCACCAATTGCATCGTGAAGGGCTATCCGACCGCGTGCAATGCGGCCTCCAAGATGGCCGTGCAGGGCAGCGCCCAGGTGACCGTGACCTTCGTCGTCGCGCAGAAGTCCACGACCGCTGGCGCCTCCTGCGCCGTAGGACGCGCCCAGGCTCAGACGCAGACCATCACGTGGCAGGAGCACCATGCCGTAGTCGACATCGCTCTTCCGAGCTTCACGCTGTCGACCGCGCCCGGCTGCGGCCCCTCGGTGACGGCCACGACCACGGTGACAGTCGGGTCGGGGAATTCCGTCGCCGTGGAGGGCGGTTCGCGCAAGGTGATCCAGTCGGCGACGTACGCATTGCCCGGCGGGGTGCTCTAGCGGCCTCGGGGCGGGCATGACGCGCCCCCGGCAGGATTCGAACCTGCGACCTTCGGTACCGGAAACCGGCGCTC
>CAYYZU010000258.1:0-3189 GCA_964476205.1 uncultured Actinomyces sp.
GCGGGCGCGGGCATCCTCCACATCGAGAAGCCACCGGAGCACCTGGTCGTGAGCGGCGGCCTCTTCCACGGCCTCCAGCTCTGGGTCAACCTGCCGAGCAAGCTCAAGATGGCCGAGCCGCGCTACCAGGACCTGCGCTCGGGCCAGGTGGGCCTCGCCACCTCCCCCGACGGCGGCGCGCTGCTGCGCATCATCTCCGGTGAGCTGGCCGGCGTGCAGGGCCCGGGCGAGACCTACACCCCCGCGACGCTCATCCACGCGACCATCGCCCCCGGAGCCGAGGTCACGCTGCCCTGGCGCGCCGACTACAACGCGCTCGTCTACGCCCTGTCCGGCGACGGCCAGGTCGGCTCGGGCACCGGCCGCCGTGCACTGAAGTCGGGCCAGACGGCGGTCTTCGGCTCGGGCGACACCATCACGATCGCGGCCGACCCCGTGCAGGAGTCGCGCCTCGGCGGCTTCGACGTCTTCATCCTCGGCGGCCAGCCGATCCGCGAGCCCGTGGCGGCCTACGGCCCGTTCGTCATGAACACCAAGGCCGAGCTCATGCAGGCATTCGAGGACTACCAGGCCGGTCGCCTCGGCTCCATCCCCGCCGCGCACGGCGCGGTCAACGCCAGCACTCCCGACGCCTGAGCAACGCCCGCAACATGAACAGTGCACGCGCCCATGGATGACACGCTCGTCCACGACGCGAAGGCTGCTGAAGTCGGCGGCTTCCGAGTGCGACGGGCATTGCCACGGCGCGGGCTGCGGACCGTGGGCGCGTGGTGCTTCGCCGACCACATGGGCCCAGAGGTCGTCACCCAGACCTCGGGGCTCGATGTCGGCCCGCATCCGCACATCGGCCTGCAGACGGTCACGTGGCTGGTCGAGGGCGCGGTGCTGCACACCGACTCGCTCGGGTCCGAGCAACTCATTCGACCCGGGCAGCTCAACCTCATGACGGCGGGTCGCGGCATTGCGCACGCGGAGGAATCGGTGCGCGCGACCGGCACGCTCCACGGCGTACAACTGTGGGTCGCGCAGCCGTCCGGCACCCGCGACGGCGCGTCTGCCTTCGCGCACCATGCCGAATTGCCCCGGATCGATGTCGGCCACGGCACCGCGACGGTCTTCATCGGCGAGTACGCCGGCGCCGTGAGCGGGGCACGCACGGACACGGCGCTCGTGGGCATCGAGGCTGATCTGCGTGCGGGCTCATCGACGTGGGCGCTGCGCCCGGACTTCGAGTACGCGGTCTACGTCATCTCCGGCTCCGTGGCGATTCACGACGCCACGCGGCACGATGCCACGCGGCACGATGCCACGCGTGTAGGCAGCCTCATCGCCCGTGAGGGTCAGCTCGTCGACCTTCGCGCCCACGGCGAGGAGATCACCCTCGCAGTCGGAGGGACCACTCGCCTGCTCATCCTCGGTGGAGAGCCCCTGGGCGAGCCGCTCTACATGTGGTGGAACTTCGTGGGTCGATCGCGCGAGGAGATCGCACAGGCAGCGCAGGACTGGGCGGCGTACGTCGAGACAGGCGCGCGCGCGACCGAAGGCACCGAGCGCTTCACGCGAGTTGCCTCCACGCTCGCGCCGATCGCCGCACCCGCGCTCATCTAGCGGCGCACACGCACGGCGACTACTTGTCAGCGGTCGTGATCGCCACGTGCGCACCCGCGCCGAGCACCGCCATCGACATGAGGCCGAGTCCAAAGAGTGCCGCATCGGCGAAGGACGAGCCACCGATCGCGCGCAGGCCCAGCACGATGATGATGGCGTCCAGGAGCGCCGCGCCGATCATGAGTGTGATCGCCAGTCGCCCCTTGAGGCCCCAGTCCTTGAGCAGGGTGAGCAGGCAGATACCGAACACGACCACGGCGAGCAAGGGACCCCCGAGGATGAGACCGCCGACACCCGCGGCCAGCCCAAAGCTGCCGCCCACGGCGTAGAGAAGGAAGGCTCCAGCCACAGCACCCACCGGACCCGCGAGCGCCGTCAGTCCCACAGTCATCCATCCGCGCGGCTCCATGCACTCAGTCTGCCGCTTCCGAAGCGCCCTGGGGCCGATCCGCGGCATCGGGGGAGGCACCGGGCTGGGTGACGACTGGCCGTCGTGACGCGCTGAGCGCGAAGGAGGCACCGCCGCCGAGCAGGCCGATCACGGCGATCGCCACGATGACGAGGCCGATCTCTGGGGTGGACATCCCGGTGGCCACGCGCAGGCCGACAAGCGCGACGATCGATTCGACGACGGCCGCCGCCAGCATGACGAGCACGGCCACCCATCGTCGATGCGGCTCCGGCCGCACGACAGTGAAGAGACACGTCACGAAGACGATGAACGCGAGCACCGGCGCCCCCAGCCACAGGCCGATGACCAGGGCGGCGAGCACCGCCATGCCGCCGGTCGTCGCCTCAGCCCAGCGAGCCAGTCCGAGGCCGATCCCGATGCTGCCCAGAGGGCCTGCGAGCGCGGTGAGGATCACCGTCCACCACCCACGCGCGCCCATGGCGCCAGTGTGCACCGCGCCAGGGATCCGACGTGGGGGAGATCACATCACGCGGAGCCGGCCTTCCGCCCGAGATGAGGGATAGGGCGGTGCGTGGCACGATGAGGACGTGCCCAAGATCGACGCGCCGAGCCTCGCGGAACACCGTGAGCAGCGCCGTGATGCCCTCGTGGAGGCAGCCACCACGGTGATGCGCGAGTCGGGCACCGTGACGATGGCGGCGGTCGCCGAGCGCACGGGCCTGTCGCGCTCTGCGGTCTACGAGTACTACCGATCCGCTGCCGATCTCATCGCGGACGTGCTTGTGGACGAACTCGCAGCCTGGATCGATCACCTGGACGCTGCCGTGCGCGACATCGACGATCCGCGTGAGCGCCTCGTGACGTGGATTCGCGCGTCGCTGGTCTACGTCGCTGACGGTCGCCACGCGCTTGTCCGCGCCGCGGGTGACGCGACTCTCCCCCCGGTACGCCGCGCCCAGGTGCAGTCGCTGCACCGCGAGCTCGCTGCGCCCGTGCACGGAGCGCTGCGCGAATTAGGCATCTCCGACGCGGACCGCATCGCGTCCTACGTCTGGGGCGTCGTGGACTCGGCAACCCGCCACATCGAGGGCGGGCGTCCCGCAGACGACGAGGTCGACGCGGCGATCGCTTTCGCTCTCGCCGGCGTCGACCTCGCGCGCTAGACCTGC
>CAYYZU010000259.1:0-3179 GCA_964476205.1 uncultured Actinomyces sp.
GATCTAGAGCATGAACACCTCATACCGACTAGGCGACTAGCTGTACGAGGCCGTGCGAGTGCAAAACAAGGTGAGCAAAGCCGAGGCGCGCAAAAGGGCTATCGATGCCCTGCACCGCGTGGGCATCCCCTCGCCGGATAAGCGCGTGGACGACTACCCCCACCAGCTCTCGGGTGGCATGCGTCAGCGCGTGATGATCGCCATGGCCCTCATCAACTCCCCGAGCCTGCTCATTGCCGATGAGCCGACCACGGCGCTTGATGTCACCGTGCAGGCGCAGATCACCGAGCTCATGTCAGAGCTGCAGCGCGAGACCGGGACGACCCTCATCATCATCACCCACGATCTAGGTGTCGTCGCCGACATGGCAGACGACGTGTGCGTGATGTACGGCGGTCGCGTCGTGGAGTATGCCCCCGTCAACGAGGTCTACTACCGGCCCCAGCACCCCTACACGCATGGTCTGCTCGCTTCGGTGCCGCGCCTGGCCATCGATCGCGTCGATCGGCTCGATCCCATCCCGGGCAACCCGCCGTCTTTGATCAATCTCCCGTCGGGCTGTGTCTTCCATCCGCGCTGCTCGCGGCGCAGCGAGGTGCCCGGGGATCGTTGCCGCACCGATGAGCCCGCTCTCGTGTCCGTCGCCACGGACCATCTCGTGCGCTGCCACCTCGCGCAGCCGAGTGCGACGGGAGGTTCGCGATGAGCGACGAGGTGCTCAGGGTCGAGGACCTGCGCGTCTACTTCCCCCACAAGTCACGGGGAGTCTTCCCGCGCACGATCGGGCAGATCAAGGCTGTGGATGGCGTGAGCTTCGAACTTGGCGGTGCCGAGACCCTGGGCCTGGTGGGGGAGAGCGGCTGCGGCAAGTCGACCACCGGTCGTGCGATCCTGCGCCTCGTCGATCCTACGTCGGGTCAGGTCATCATCAACGGCACCGACGTCGCGGGCCTCTCGCGACGCGTGATGCGCCCGATCCGCCAGCAGGCGCAGATGATCTTCCAGGACCCGTACAACGCCCTGAACCCGCGCCAGACGGTCGGAGCCATCCTCGCCTCTCCCTTCCGGATCCAGAAGGTCGATCCACCCGGTGGCGTCAAGCAGGCCGTGCGCGAGCTCATGGACCGCGTCGGGCTCAATCCCGAGCACGTCAATCGTTATCCGTATGAGTTCTCCGGCGGCCAGCGCCAGCGCATCGGCATCGCCCGCGCGATCGCGCTGCGCCCCAAGCTCATCATCTGCGACGAGCCCGTCTCCGCTCTCGACGTGTCGATCCAGGCACAGATCCTCAACCTCCTGCAGGACCTGCAGTCCGACTTCGGGGTCTCCTACCTCTTCATCGCCCACGACCTTGCGGTCGTACGCCAGATCGCGCAGCGCGTGGCAGTGATGTACCTCGGGCATATCGTCGAGAGCGCCTCGCGCGAAGAGCTCTTCGCCCATCCGCTGCATCCCTACACGTATGCGCTCATGTCGGCGGTCCCGGTGCCCGACCCGCGCGTGCAGATGCAGCGCGAGCGCATCGTGCTCGGCGGCGACCTCCCGAGTCCGCTCAATCCACCGTCGGGCTGCGTCTTCCACACGCGGTGCTTCATCGCCCAGGATCGCTGCCGCACCGAGAAGCCGGAGCTTCGCGAGTTCGCTCCCGGCCACACCGTGGCGTGCCACTTCCCGATCACCGAGCCCCTCACCGGCGGCGTCATCCACGGCCCTGACTCCGGCCTTGTGACGCCCGACGAGGGCGAGCCCGGCTACTTCAGCGAGACCATCACCGACCTCGGGGCGGTGGGCACTTCGCGCCTGGACTCGGCCAATCCCGGCGAGGGGATCTAGGCGAGCGCGTCGGCGAAGAAGTCCACCTCGGCGCGGAGCAGGTTCTCGGCCACAATCTCCTGCGGGGTCATGTGGGTCACGCCACTGAGTGGCAGTACCGCGTGCGGACGTCCTGCGGCAAGCAGCGCAGACGACAGGCGCAGGGAATGCGCGACGACGACGTTGTCGTCGGCGAGGCCGTGAATGATGAGCAGCGGCCGCGTGAGTCCCGGTGCCAGTGGTAGCAGGGATGTCCGGTCGTAGTTGTCCGGCTCCTCCTGCGGAAGCCCGAGGTAGCGCTCGGTGTAGCCGGTGTCGTAGAGCCGCCACTCGGTGACCGGAGCGCCCGCCACGGCGGCGTGAAAGACGTCGGGGCGACGCAGCACCGCGAGTGCGGAGAGGTATCCGCCGAAGGACCAGCCGCGGATTCCCACGCGAGTGGTGTCGACGTCGTCGGGGTACGCCGCTGCCGCGGCCTCAAGTGCCGCCACCTGGTCCTCCAGGGCGGGCGTCGCGAGGTCGCCGCGCACTGCTCGGTCCCAGGCGGGCCCACGTCCCGGCGTGCCTCGACCGTCGGCCACGACGACGACGTAGCCCTGGTCGGCAAGCCACTGGTCGGTGCCGTACATCAGTCCTGCCGCGACGACGAGACGCGCGTGCGGCCCGCCGTAGGGCGACATGATCACCGGCAGGCGGGCGGAGCCGGGTACGTGGCCCGTGGGGAAGAGCACGGCGATGTCCAAGTCCCGCTCGCCTCCGCGCATGAGGTTGACGCGTGGCGAGATGACCGGGGTCTCTGCGAGCGAACCAACTTCGGCAAGGCGCTGATCGCCGCGCCACACCTCGACTGTCGTCGCCGTGGATCCCAGCCGCGTCGTCGAGGTGATCACCACATCTCCAGTGCGTCGCCCCTGAACCATCGCTTCCTCGTCCGCGGGCACACGCGTCACGGTCCCGTCGTACGCAATGCGATGCAGCGCTGGAGTCAACGGGTTCGTCGCCGCGAGGATGAGGACGTCGTCGTCTCCCGCATCGATCACCGCCTCGACCTGCAGCCCCGGCGGCGTCAGCGCAACATCGTCGACGACCAGGCGATAGGTGTCGACGTCGCGGTCGGCGATGATCTCGACGAGTGCACCGGAGGGCGTGCGGGCCGGCACTCCCGGCATGAGCTCGACCCACTCGGGATCGGTGCGCTCGCGCAGGACATGGGTCGCCCCGGTCGCCGGATCGACCTCGAGGATCAACTGGCGGCGCTGGTCGCGCGAGAGGAGCGTGACGAGGGGCGCTCCGGCTTCGGGGGCCGAGACGCGGGCGAGGTAGGGGAAGGCGTCGTGGTCCCAGGCCACCTCGCGGCGCTCGCCGTC
>CAYYZU010000260.1:0-3147 GCA_964476205.1 uncultured Actinomyces sp.
GTGCGGGCGAGCACCTGGTCCTGCACGACCTGATCGAGGTACGCCGTGCCCGCGAGCATCTCGCGAGGCGCATCGGCATCAAGCCCTGCCTCAGCGGCGAGGCCAACGAGCTCATCCGAGCTGAAGACCCCTCGTCCCTGCTCGAAGTAAGCGGAGTACATCGTCTCAAGGAGCCACTGAGCCAGGACGGGATCTTGATCCTGCGCCCACAGCACCAGGCGATGGGCATCACGGGTGTTCCCGGTCGTTGTCAGGTCGAGCCGGTAGTCAAGGCCCTCCCCGGCAGCAACCTCGGTGACGTTGGCCATCATCGCGAGCGCCTCGTCGCGCGAGACGCCGTACTTCGCCGCCAGGTGATCGATGGTCGGCGCCGTCGTCGTACTGGCCGTGGGATCGAGTGGGAAGGCGCGGTGGACGATCTCGACCTCGTCGGCGATGCCGCGTTCAGCCAGAGCGGTTTGCAGTCGCCGCTTGCCGATGTAGCACCAGGGGCACACGACATCGGCCCAGACTTCGATCTGCATGGCGCCAGTGAAGCACGTTGCACACGGCCGACGAGTGGAGGCTAGGGGACTCGAACCCCTGACTTCTGCCTTGCAAAGGCAGCGCTCTACCAGCTGAGCTAAGCCCCCGTGGACCCCCGCATGCTACGTGACGGCGCTGTCGCCCCCGTGACGTGGACCGGTTCGAACTCCCCTGGGAGCCCGTGTCCCCCGGCCCCATGGGCAGCATGAAGGTGGACGAGTTCGGGGCGCTCCGCGAGCAGGGCCCGCAGGTCAGCGCGCACCCGAGACCGGCCGAGGTAGATCAGCAGCAGGGCGATGGCACCAACCTCCACCAGCAGGGCCGCAGCGATGCCGCCGGCGTCGGCCAGGCCGGTGACAATGAGCGCGCCCACCGGGGCCGCGACCGTCACGAAGGCCGCGTGCACCGCCAGCAGCTCGGCCTCCTTGGCACCTGTGGCGGCACTGCCGACGGCCGCACTGACCACCGTGTTGGCCATGTTGAGGGCGAGCCCCAGGGGCACGAGCACCACCATGAGCAGGATCAACCGCAGGTCCTCGCCCGTCTGGTGGACGAGTGCCACGAGGGCGAGGGTGACCATGAGGATGATCATGGCGATGTAGGCGATCTGCCAGTGCGAGAAGCGTCTCTCGCGCCACTTCAGTATCGGCTCCACGAGTGCCATGCCGGCATACAGAGAGGCCAGCAGCAGCGAGAAGGTGACGGCGCTCGAGCTGATATCCGTGGCGATCTTGGGCAGCAGCTTGAAGATCGGGAAGACCGCGATCTGCAGGCAGAGGGCGATGATGACGAAGCGCCGGAGCATGTCGGTCTCGCGCACGAGGCGAATGGCGTCCGCGGCCCGCACTGTGCTGCCGCCATCGCTCGGAGGGGCGATCGGAGCGAAGAGGAGCACCGCGGCCAGCGGGAAGGCGTAGGACGCGGCATTGACGATGAAGAGTCCGGCGGCCCCCCACCAGTCCAGGAGGAATCCGCCGCTGATCACCCCGGCGATGCCGGCGAGAGCAGCCAGCGATGACAGGGTCGAGCTCAATCGGATGAGATCGCCACCGGGTGCGACAGCGTGGAGGAAGCGGCTCCAGGAGGGGAAGTTCAGGGCTCCGATGATCCCGCTGCACAGAGCGGTGATGAGCAGGAGTGCAAAGGAGACATCGCCTGCCATCACGATGACGGCGACGGATCCGAAGAGGATGATCTTGGCGGCCGACGTGCCGGCGACGACCAAACGGGCATCGGTCCGCAGGACGAGGGCCTTGGCTGGCTTGACGAGAAGTGGGGCGGGCAGGGCCTGGGCGGCCATGATCACCACGGCTGCCAGCAGGCTCCCGGTGATGACGTAGGAGACGTAGGTGAAGGCGAGCACGGACACCGCAGAGCCAAACGCACTGACGGTGTTGGCCACCACGAGGGCCACCACCCGGGGGTGGCCTCGCAGGGAGGGAGAAGCGCTCGACCCCTTGTCGGCGGTCACGCGCTAACCCCTCGGTCGGTCAGCTGAGGTCAGGGACAGAGGTGGCCTCGGTCCACAGATCGTCCTCGGCCTTGCTCGCCTGGATCTGGCGGTAGACGAGGTAGCCGATACCGGCCAGGGCAATGACGAGCAGCAGTTTCTTCATGTGGGCCTAGGTGGACTTGAACCACCGACCTCTTCCTTATCAGGGAAGCGCTCTAACCGAGCTGAGCTATAGGCCCCACGCTGCCTGTCGGCAGCCAGGAAAGGGTACACAGACCCGCCGGATCACGCCCCGACCGGGGCCTTGGCCCCCAGGCGCCGCCCGACGAGGACTGCCGCGAGGTAGATCAGAGCGGCGACCACGATGAGGAAGCGGTAGCCGGTAAGGAGCGAGAGGTACTCCAGGCAGCCGCCGATCATCGCGCCGAAGAGGTTGGCCGCGAAGGCAGCCGTCGGGTTGGCCGCCTCCTTGAAGCGCGACGTGAAGTAGAGGTTGGCGCAGAAGATCGGGGCGAAGGCCAGCGCCACCGCCACGAGCAGGCGCACGGGCACCGGCAAGGTGAGCAGCCAGGCATTGGGCACGAGCCAGGCAATGGCCAAGGAGATGAAGAGGGCCGCGATCACCCATGGTCGGCGCGGCGAGAAGCGTCTCGTCACCTCGATGGCGAGGAGTACGGCGAGGAGTACGCCGGCGAAGACGAGGGCGTTGACCAGCCACGTGGTGCCGAAAAGCAGCGCGAAGGTCGTGATGGAGCGCGTCTCGAGCAGCAGGAAGGCCATGCCCATGAGGAAGAGGTCGGCGTATCCGCGCATCTGCCGCAAGGGACCGCCCACCACCCGGATTGCGATGAGCGACACGGCGAGGATCAGCCCGATGAGGATGAGATAGAGCTGCGGGATCGACGCGTCCTTGAGATAGAGGAAGGGCCGATCGTCCGCTGAGGGCGCGGGGATCTCCTGACCGGAGGCCGCGATCGCGGCGCGCTCCCACGTGTCATCGCAGACCGCATTGTCCGCCGACTTGCCCACCGCCATGACGGCGAGCGACTGCACTGCCGTGAAGCGATCGATGCACGGCGCGTGGCCGAAGACCTCTTCCACTGTGCCGGCAAGACGGTTGATGAGCCAGTCCTCGCGGTAGTAGTTGTACATCGCGAAGACGCCGTCGG
>CAYYZU010000261.1:0-3147 GCA_964476205.1 uncultured Actinomyces sp.
CGCTGGATGTTCAACGTCCCGGGCTGAGCGCCCTACGCGCGCGAGGCGAGTGCGACGCGGGCCCCAAGGGCAAGGAGCACCACCCCGCTCGCGTAGTCCAGGCGACGCCGCACGCGCGTGCGACAGAACCACGCCGAGGCACTGCCGACGATCGCAGCCAGTCCGAGGTAAAGCACGGTCTCCAAGGACACCTGGATGAGACCGAGGGTCACCGTGGTGGCGAGTACAGGCCCGTCTGCCGGCACGAACTGCGGATAGAAGGCAAAGAGGAAGACCGCGGCCTTCGGGTTGGCGAGTTGGACCAGCAGCCCCTCGGCAAACGCCCGATGACGCTTGGGCGGATCGATGCGAGGCAACGGATCCGTGTCGTCGCGCCCGCGGAGGCGCCATCCCGACATCAGCGCCCGGATGCCGAGATAGGCAAGGAACACCGCGCCCGCGATCCGCAGGATGAGAAACGCGGTCTCAGACGCCGCGACGAGGGCCGCCATGCCCGTGCCGGCCGCGAGAGCCCAGAGGAAGAGGCCGAGTTCGAGTCCGAGCACGGTGGGGATTGCCGCGCGGAAGCCGTGCGCACCGGCCCGTTGGAGGATGAGGACGACGGCTGGCCCAGGGCTTGCGGCAATGATGAGGACGGCGACAAGGAATGCGGGCAGGGAGCTGATCTCCACGTCAGTCCTTGCCAAGCGACTCGAGAACGTCCCGCGTCCACATCACGGTCGCGAACTCCCCGTGGAGATTGGCGGCTGTCACTCGCGAGATCTCCTCGGCGGGGATCACCGAGCCGTCAGGAGCTGGGCGATCGAAGGTATGCGTCGCGTCGATGGCGAAGGTGACGTCGTAGCCGAGATTGCCCGCCATACGGGCGGTCGTCTCGCAGCAGTGATTGGTCGTCACTCCGCAGATCGTGACGCGCGTGATGCCCCGATCGCCGAGCCAGGCGTGAAGGTCCGGGTCGCCGTAGAAGGCTGAGTTCACCCTCTTGGAAATGAGCACGTCGCCAGAGATGCCTGGTCGCAGGTCGTTGCCGGGCTGCCCGGGGCGCAGGGGCGATCCGGGTGATGTCGAGTCATGCCGCACGATGACGACAGGGCGCTCCGCCTGCCTCCACGCCTCGACCAGGGATGCGATGTTGGCTTCGCATGCCGGGTTGTCGCGCCGCCCCCACACGGGATCGTCGAAGCCTTGCTGGACGTCGATGACGACCAGTGCGTGCTGGGAGTCCGGGGCGAGAGGCATGCCGCGAGGCTACCCTCCGGGCATGCACGTGGAACTCACGCTCGATGTCAACGGTCCCGAGCGCATGATCGCCTTCTGGTCGCAGGTCCTGGGATACGTCGTGGAGGACGAGGGACGCTTCGACACCGACGCCGACCGCGTCTACTGGTCACTCGTCGACCCCGCCGGCCGCGGACCGCGCCTGGTAATCCAGCGCGTGCCGGAGCCCGTCACGGCCAAGACGCGCGTGCACATCGCCGTGCACGTGCCCGATATCGAATCGGCCACCCACGCCGCGGTCGCGCTGGGCGCCACCCGCATCGATGCCGAGCCCATCGCCGAGGTGGGCGCGGCCTGGATACGACTCACCGACCCCGAAGGCAACATCTTCTGCTTCGTGCGCGAGCTCCGCCCCTGACAGCCCGCGACACTTAGCACTCGAGGGTGCTTGTCTGCTAAGCCCTTCGTGTCGCAGTCTTCGTGCATGGGTATCGAGGTATCCGCGTTCGCCGGGCAGGACCGCAGCCTGGCCGGCTTCATCCTCTCCGGCCGCTGGCCCGACACCACGCGCGAGTGGACTCAGTTCCTCGCGATCGCCGTGCGCTTCGCCGCCGTGCCGGGCCTGCTCCCGACGACGACCGTCTTCCGCGCCGTGGAGGAGCTTCCCGAGGAGCCCCAGCCCGACGTGGTGGGTCTCGTCACCGCCGCGGGTCCGGTGCTCGGCGATGGCGCACCTCGACCCGGGCAGTTCGCCGACCCACAGCCGGCGGCGCTCATCGTCCTGCATCCGCCGACGGAGACACGCCCGTCTACCCCGGAGGCGGAGGGCGCCGCGTCCGGCTGCGTGCTTCTGCCGGGTATCCCGCACCTGGGCCTCGATCACCGGGCAGGGTGGGTGGAAGCCGAAGCAGATGGCACCGTGACGCGCCTGCTCAGTCGCGTGAGCGTCGACCTTGGCGAGGATCCCGACATCGCCGTCCTCGCGACCCTGTGCGCTTGACGTCAGGCCGACTGTCCGTCGCCTGAGTCTCCACTTCCCGTGACGTAGATGACCTCGATGCGCGACAGCGCGCCCAAGGGATCGAAGAGCGGAACGGCCTCCACCAAGGGCAACTTGGCGTCGGCGAAGGTCTCGTTCACTGCGGGCTGCGGGCGGAACCACTCGCCCGGATCCTCCGCGGCCGCCGCCATGTAGTCCACCCAGGCTTGGTTGTGAGCGAGGTATGCCGTGCGCGCGTCGAGCAGCTGCACGTGCCAGGGCATGATCTGCACCGCCGCGACACCCTCACCGGCAAGGGCAATGGCCGCCTCGCCTCGGGCTGCGACATCGGCGAGCTCGGCACGCAGCTGCTCGCGTTCCTCGTCCGTGAGGTTCTCGGTGTCGTACGTCGACAGCACCTCGTCGAAGTCCGCCTGCGTGGTCTTCATCGCCGTCTCGGACTGCTCCACGGCGCGCACGAGGTTGTCGGCCTCGACGGAACGCAGCGCCAACTCGCCGCCGACCACCATGTTGGCCGCCGTGAGGAGGACCAGGGCCGCGATGCCCACGGTCCACACCAGCCACGAGGGCAGGCCGCGACTGGGTCGCTCCTGTCCGGTCTCCAATACCTCCTGGCTCACGCCCACATCCTGGGCTACGACTACCTTTGCTCGCATGTCGGCTGCCCCCGAGACCGATGCGCCCGCCTGGCGCGCGGCGTACGACGCGAGGGTCGCACGACTGCGCGCGCAGTACGACGCCATCCCGGCCGGGGCACCCGTGCGCCTGGCCAAGCGCACGTCCAACCTCTTCCGACAGCGTGCCGACTCCACCACCCCCGGCCTCGACGTCGCGGACTTCGACGGGGTCTTGCACGTCGATCCCGTCACTCGCACGGCCGAGGTCCAGGGGATGACGACGTACGAGCACCTGGTCGAGGCCACACTCCC
>CAYYZU010000262.1:0-3141 GCA_964476205.1 uncultured Actinomyces sp.
CCGCCATCGGCGAGGAAGACGAGGCCGAGCGTTGTGCCGCCTTCATCGTCGACTGCGACCCGAGTCTTCAGGCTTAGCCATGGCTGACGTCGCGGTGATCGGCGGCGGCATCAGCGGCGTTGCCTGCGCGACCGCGCTCGCCGAATCCGGCCTCACCGTCGATGTCCTCGACCGTGGACATCGCCTCGGCGGACGACTCGCCACCCAGACTCTCCGCGACACCGGCACGGCGTACGACGGCCGGGTCGTCGACGTCGGCGCGTCCTATTTCACCGTCGACGATGCCGGCTTCGGCCAGCTCGTCGGTGACTGGATCGACCGGGGCCTCGTGCGCCCGTGGACCGACACCTTCCATGTCGCCGATGGCACCGAACTGCTCGGCACCAAGACGGGGCCGGTGCGGTACGCCGCCCCACGCGGGCTGCGCAGCCTCGTCGAGGATCTTGCCGCGGTGCTGCCGTCCGACCTTGTCGAAATCCGCCATCCCGTCGACGTGACCGCGGTGGATGTGCGCGAGGACGGAGTCCACATCGCAGGGAGCGTCTATCGTGCCGTCGCGCTCTGCGGGCCAGATCCGCAGATGGACGCACTGGTGCCTGTCGATCACGCCCCGCTGTGGGAGCCGGTGATGGCCCTCGTCGCGGTCTATCCCGAACGCACCTGGGACTTCGATGGCGCTTTCGTCAATGACGACCCGGTCGTGTCCTTCATCGCCGATGACGGGTCGCGCCGCGGTGACGACGCACCCGTGCTCGTCGCGCACTCGACGCCGGTGCTCGCGGCGGGCCACCTCGCCGAGCCCGTGACCGCGGCCCCGGCCATGCTTGCGGTGCTGCGCAATCTCAGTGGCGGCGTGCCCTCGTGGTTCACCGTCAAGCGGTGGACCTATGCGCGTCCGGCGCATGCACGCCCGGAGTCCTTCGCCTTCGACGGCGTCGTCGGTCGCGCGGGAGACGGCTGGGCTGGGGTGCCGCGCACGCAGTCGGCCTGGGTCTCCGGCGACGCCCTCGGGCGCGCGATGGGCCGGGCGCTGGCGTAGGTGGCGAGCACGTCGCGGATGCAACCTTCGGGGCGTCGGTGCAGCGGAGTTCGCTCACTCTCCCGAAGTTCCCTTGTCGTCAGCCCGATTGTGCGGCTGAGTGCGAGCGCGACTCCGGCTGAGGCGCGCAATTGACGGTCCAGTCTCCGGCCCGGCACGCGGTGACCACTCAACTTCGAGCGGAGGATGTCGAAAGGTGACACGTTGTGCTCGCAGTTCGCCGATCGGCCGATGGGCGAAGCGCTGGGCTAGACGGGTGCGCGTTTAGACAGGCTCAGCTAGCAGCGAGTCGATCGCGCTCTCGAGCTGGCCGGGCTTCACAGGGCCGATGACGCGCACCGCGATGCGTCCTTGGCGGTCGAGGATCACGGTGCTCGGCAGCGAGCGCGGCGGCACTCCGGGGATCGTGGCGAGGATCGCGCCGTCTCGATCGTCGATGCTGCGATAGGCGCTCGATCCCAGCAGGCTCGCGGCGGCGATGGGGTCGTCCATGGAGTTGAGGCCGAGGAACGTCACTCCCTTGTCGGCGTAGGCCTCGGCGGCCGAGGCGAGCAGCGGGAGTTCCTCGATGCACGGTGGGCACCATGACGCCCATGCGTTGACGACGACGATGTCGCCGGCGTACTGCGCGGTGGACAACTCAGTCTTGTCGGCGGTCTCTCCTGCGATGACGATCGTCTGCTGGCGCTCTTCCGCGGGGATGACCGTGACACCGACCGCTTCATTGGTTGCCGGTGCGGTCGCGGGGATGGTGACGACCGGGGTCGCGGCGTACATCCCCGAGCCGGCGCAGCCGGTGAGCAGGAGCGACGCGCCCACGATGACCATCGCGGCCCTCATCGGGGCACCTCCTCGCGCTCGCGACGCTCCTGGATTGCCGTCTGGCGTTCCTCGGACCGCCACCATTCCACTGCCGCCACCATCATCCACACCGAGTCGATCACCATCGTCAGGGCCCACATGAGCGCACCAGCCAGCTGCTGATCGACAAGCGGATCGGCGCCGACAGCGGTCGTCGCGACGACGTACGACGGGTAGAGCGTCACTGGCGCGAGGAAGATCACGGCACCGAGCGCGGTCTCGGGAATCATCATCAGCCCGAGCGAGAGCAAGCGGTGTGCCGGGCGCGGGCGCCGGGCGCACATGTCCTTGCCGATGAGCGGGTAGTAGAAGAGCAGTGCGGCCACGAGATAGATGGGCCGCTCGACGTACGCCATCGCATCGTGATCGCCGAGCACCCACTCCATGACGGGCGTGACATGCGAGCCGATGAGCACGGTCGCGAAGAGCGTCCACGTGACGACCGGGTTGACGAGCACGAGGCCGACCTGCGAGCGGAGCCCGCGGATGATCGCCGCTCGCGTGCGCCCGTTCGTCGCGAGCACCGTGAGCGCCACCGGGCACGAGAGCACGATGAACGGGGCGGCGAGCATCATCACGATCAAGTGCTGCCCCATGTGGGCCCAGAAGTATGTGTGCGCGAGGGTCTCGAAGGGGCCGAGGTAGGCCAGGGCCAGTAGGGCTATGCCGAGAAGGAAGCTGAGTGTCCGGACGGCAGACCATTTCAGTCCCTTGGCCGCAAGGACGCGCACGCCGATGAGGTAGAGGGCCGTGGCGAGGAGAAGATTGGCGGTGACGAAGAGATCGACCGTCCACAGGTCGTCTCCGGGTTTCCACACCTCCACGCATCCACGATAGTGCGCGGCTCGTGCCTGAACATGCGTCGAATTGATCTCGAATGCGTGACGGTGGGGCTGTGGACCCCTACTCTAAGCGCACCGCCGTCTCGGGCGGCTCGAGAAGGGTCTTTGTGAAACGCTTTCTAGTCGCCCTCGTGTCGGTGCTCATTGGCGCCGGTGTCGTCGCGGGCGTTGCCTTCTTCGCTAGCGCGACGAGCGGCGAGCCGCCTCTCCTCGTGGCAGAGCCCGCGGGCACGGTCGATACGCCGGAGGGCCCCGTCAACGCGGCGAACCTCGAGCTCTACATCTACCCCAACAGTTCCGACGCGGTGCCTGGTCCGACCGAGGGCGTCAACGCGCTCTACGCCAGCCAGGGCTGGCCCTTCTACTGGCCGTCGACGACGCTGCAGGTGCCGGCCAATT
>CAYYZU010000263.1:0-3134 GCA_964476205.1 uncultured Actinomyces sp.
CGATCCCGATGAACCCCCGGTCACCTGGACCGAGGGCGAGATGGGTCGCGCGCTCTTCTACTACGACGGCGTCGTCAATCAGCGCTTCCTCACGGTGCACAGCTAGGAGTCGAGATGACGATGACCGAGCCTGACGCGCAATCCGTCGCACTGCCGCGCACCGAGCGCCCCGACGCTCCGGCCTACCTCCAGCGCTACCTCGATCGCGAGGCGCGCGGGGGTCAGCCCGGTGTCGCGGCGCCCGCGAAGCCGGAAGACGAGACGCCGCTCTACCTGCGCCGCTTCCGCGACCGCCGCAGCGGCCAGTCGGCGCTCGACGCCCCCGTCCCGCTGTGGGAGGGCGCGGACCTCGGTGTCACGCGGGGCTGGGCGGAGGTGACCCGCACCAAGGAGATCATCCCGGAGCGCAAGGACCAGACCAAAGGCGCGGTCACCGATGTCTACTTCGTGCGCCACGGCGAGACGCAGGGCTACTCCACCGAGTCGGGACTGACACCCCTGGGGTCTTGGCAGGCGCATCGGCGAGGCAAGGAGCTTGCACGCCGGGTGATGTCGGGACAGCACGTCACGATGGCGTGCGCCGACACCAATCGGGCCCGCCAGACGGCCGAGGGGATCCGCAAGGGACTGCTCGACGAGCTGGTCCTCTTCGGGCGCGAGGCCACCGTGGGCGAGGTCACGGCGTACGAGGAGTTCCGCAACTTCCAGGTGATGACTCCGGACGGCTTCCGCGACGTCACGCAGGCCTTCCGCGCGTACCACGCCGAGATGGAGAAGTACGAGCGCATCGGCCTGGGAGGCCGCCCCACCTGGCTCGTCGAGGTGGATCGCTTCTGGGGGATCCAGCAAGCGGGTGGCGACCCGATCACCCACTGGCTCACGATGCCGATGCTCACGTTCGAGCCACCCGTAGCGGCTGTGCGGAGATTCTGGGCTGGGCTCATGCGCATCCACGATGAGACACCCGGAGAGTCGGTCATCGTGGCCACGCACTCGGGGCCCATTCGCGCGTTCGCCACCTGGGCTCTCGGCTACGACCCAGGCGAGCCTTTCAACACGGAGTTCGTGCGCGTGCGGCTCCTCGAAGGCGGCGAGACCGCTCTCGTCCTCTATCGCAATCGCGTCCAGGAGGTCTCGGTGCCCGACTTCGATGGCCTACCCGACTGGTGGGCAGGCCTGGAGGGCCGTGCACTGCCGACGAATCGCCGGGGGGAGTCGTCATGAGCAGCGTCACGATGTGGTTCGAGGGCTACTGGCCCGGCCTCAAGGGCGAGGTGGGCGGCAAGGCCGCCAGCCTGGGCGAGATGACGGGTGCGGGCCTGCCCGTCCCGCCGGGCTTCGCCGTCACGACGGCCGGCTACCGGGCCGCGCACGACGCCGCCGACCTGGATGCCACGCTGGCCCGCCTGCTGCACGACCTCGACATCTCCGACACCGCACAGGTGAGCGCGGTGTGTGGTGAGATCCGGGATGTCATCCGCACGATGCCGCTGCCAGGCGACGTCGAAGAGCAGATCCGCCATGACTACGCCGAGCTGTGTCGCAAGTGCGAGGTCGAAGACCTGCCGGTGGCCGTGCGCTCGTCCGCAACCTCGGAGGACTCGCCCGATGCGTCCTTCGCCGGAGAGCACGACACCTACCTGTGGATCCGCGGTGGCGACTCCGTGGTCGATGCCGTCCGGCGCTGCTGGGCGAGCCTCTTCACCGATCGGGCCACCTGCTATCGCGTCGAGATGGGCTATGAGCACCGCTCCGTCGAGATGGCGGTCGTGATCCAGAAGATGGTGCGGCCCATCGCCGCCGGCGTGGCCTTCACGCTCAACCCTGCCAATGGCGACCGCTCGCAGGTGGCCGTCGATGCGGCCTGGGGATTCGGCGAGGCAGTGGTCTCCGGCGAGGTCACACCGGACAACTTCCTCGTGGACAAGGTGCTCCTCGAGGTCAGCAAGCGCGAGATCAGCCACAAGGCCCACGAGTACCGCCTCACCGACCACGATTCGGTCGAGAAGGCCGAGGTCGACCCTGATCGAGCCGACACCCCGTGCCTCACCGATCCGCAGCTCAAGGCGATCGCTGCCCTGGCGAAGACCGCGGAGAAGCATTACGGCTGCCCCCAGGACATCGAATGGGCGGTCGATGCGGACCTTCCCGATGGCGACAATGTCATCCTGCTTCAGGCCCGACCCGAGACGGTGTGGAGCAAGAAGCCCCGTCAGTCCGTCGCGACATCCGCGGACAAGAACCCCATGGCGAGCATCGTCTCGACATTGATGAATCCCCTGTACGCGCGCAAGGACTAGAGCAAGATCGCCCCACCGAAAGCAAGTTCCCAGGATTCGTGGCCCCCCTGGACACGAACACACGAGAGGAAGCACAGATGGCCGATCGGTTCCCCAGCCCGTTCGACATCGAGACGCCTGCGGGCGCCGAGGGTTGGCAAGACATGTACGTGTACTCGTCGCTCTTCAGTGAGGCGCGCCGCGATTTCGAAGACTCGATCTTCTGGTTCCAGGACGGCGTGCACTGGCCGAAGGTGCTGACCCCATGGGATGCGACCTTCTACGAGTTCGCGATCGCGTCGCTGTCCCAGTACAACACGCGCCACCTTCAGGTGCCGCCAGCCAATGGCATCGCCTTCCGCATCCTCAACGGCTACGGCTACCTCACTCCCGTGCCGGCAGATCCCGCCACGATCGAGGCCCGCGTCGAGAACTTCATGGATCGCGCCGGCTTCTACTTCATGAACTGGAACGACCTCTACGACAAGTGGATGGTCAAGATCCGCGACCTAGTCAAGGAGCTCGAGAGCGTCAACTTCGAGCCGCTGCCCGAGATCGAGGACGCCGACGGCGTCGTGAAGTCAGGGGCGGGCCTGGGCTCCGGATATCAGATCCAGGAGAACTACCGCACTCTCCTCGACCTGGCTCTCAAGCTGTGGAACTACCACTTCGAGTTCCTCAACCTCGGCTACGCGGCGTACCTGGACTTCTTCGGGTTCTGCAAGCAGGCCTTCCCCGGCATCCCCGACCTGGCCATCGCCAAGATGGTGGCAGGCGTCGAGGTCGACCTCTTCCGCCCAGACGAGGAGCTCAAGCGCCTGGCGCGCGTCGCCCTGGATTCGGGCATCGCTGAGG
>CAYYZU010000264.1:0-3127 GCA_964476205.1 uncultured Actinomyces sp.
GGTGAGCCGCGAAATCATCGCGGACTCGGTGGAGGCCGTCATGCAGGCCGAGCGGCTCGACGGGATGGTGACCTTCGCGGGATGCGACAAGAGCCTTCCCGGCATGCTCATGGCCGCCGCGCGACTGGACCTCGCCAGTGTCTTCGTCTACGCCGGATCGATCCTGCCCGGCTTCGCCAAGATGTCGGACGGCTCGGAGAAGGAAGTCACAATCATCGACGCCTTTGAGGCGGTCGGTGCCTGCGCCCGCGGCCTCATGTCGCGCGAGGACGTCGACGCCATCGAGCGCGCGATCTGCCCGGGCGAGGGCGCCTGCGGCGGCATGTACACCGCCAACACCATGGCCAGCGCTGCCGAGGCCATGGGCATGTCGCTGCCCGGATCCGCCGCGCCGCCGGCTGTCGACCGCCGGCGTGACGGCTACGCACGGAAGTCCGGCGAGGCTGTCGTCGAGCTCATCCGCCAGGGCATCACCGCACGCGACATCATCACGCGCCAGTCGCTGGAAAACGCCATCGCGGTGCTCATGGCCTTCGGTGGATCGACCAACGCCGTCTTGCACCTGCTCGCCATCGCCCACGAGGCGAACGTCGAGCTCGAGATGGAGGACTTCCATCGCATCGGCTCGAAGGTGCCGCTGCTGGGCAACCTCAAGCCCTTCGGTCGCTACGTGATGAGCGACGTCGATCGCGTGGGCGGCGTACCCGTCGTCATGCGGGCTCTGCTCGACGCTGGTCTCATCCACGGCGACTGCCTCACGGTGACAGGCAAGACCGTGGCGGAGAACCTCGCCGACATCGCCCCGCCGGATCCCGACGGCGAGATCCTGCGCGCTACCAAGGATCCGCTCGCCGCCACCGGCGGGATCACGATCCTGCGCGGCTCGCTCGCACCCGAGGGTGCCGTGGTCAAGAACGCCGGCGTCCCCGTCGATTCCTTCGAGGGCACGGCGCGTGTCTTCGAGCGCGAGCAGGCGGCCATGGCGGCCCTCGAGGACGGGACCATCCAGGCGGGTGACGTGATCATCATTCGCTATGAGGGACCCAAGGGCGGCCCGGGCATGCGCGAGATGCTCATGATCACCGGGGCGATCAAGGGTGCCGGACTGGGCAAGGATGTCCTCCTCATCACCGACGGGCGCTTCTCCGGCGGCACGACCGGGCTGTGCGTGGGCCATGTCGCGCCAGAGGCGGTCGATGGCGGTCCTATCGGCCTGGTGCGCGAGGGTGATCGCATCCGCATCGACATTCCCTCTCGCACTCTCGATCTGCTCGTCGACGAAGACGAGCTCGCGCGCCGGCGAGCGCAGTTCGCGCCGCTGCCGCCGCGCTACACCCGGGGGGTCTTGGCGAAGTACGCCAAGCTGGTCGGCTCCGCCAGTCGCGGCGCCGTCTGCGACTAGTTCGTTGACTGGCGGCTTGTGTCGCCCTTCAACGGCGTGTCGTGGTGCATAACTCGCCACTCGACGAAGGAGGAGTCCTCCGGTGAAGCTCATCCGTGTCGGCGCCGTGGGCGCCGAGGTCCCCGCCGTGCTTGGCCCGGCAGGGGAGAGGTACGACGTCTCATCCCTCACGCCGGACTTCGACTCGGCGTTTCTCGGCCGCGGCGGCATCGCCGACCTTCAGCGGCGCTGGGCAGATGGCGAGATCCAGGCGTTGCCCACGCTCCCCGCCGATGCGCGACTCGGCGCGCCCATTGCGCGTCCCGGACACCTCGTATGCGCGGGGCTCAACTACGCCGACCACGCTGCCGAGTCGGGCATGGCCATCCCCGAAGAGCCGCTGCTGTTCACCAAGGCGCCCAACACCGTCATCGGGCCGACGGACGACGTCTACATCCCACGTGGCGCGACGAAGGTCGACTACGAGGTCGAGTTGGGCGTCGTCATCGGCTCGACATGTCGCTATCTCGCGTCTCCGGCTGACGCCTGGGGCTGCATCGCGGGATTCGTCGTGAGCAACGACGTCTCCGAGCGCACGTTCCAGCTCGACCGTGGCGGTCAGTGGATGAAGGGCAAGTCCGCCGAGACCTTCAACCCTCTCGGCCCGTGGCTGGTGACACCCGACGAGCTCGACTTCGGGGCGGGACTCGACCTGTGGCTTGACGTCGACGGGCAGCGCCGCCAAACGGGGAGCACGTCGTCACTGATCTTCCCCGTCGACGTCCTCGTGCACTACATCAGCCAGTTCCTCGTGCTCGACCCCGGTGACCTCATCAACACGGGCACGCCTCCGGGAGTCGCCATGGGCATGGCCGAGCCCGCATGGGTGCAGCCCGGTCAGGTCGTCACTGCCGGCATCACGGGCCTGGGGGAGCAGCACTCGCGATTCGTGACCGCGCCGTAGCCGCTCGGCCCACCCGCGCGCCTCTAGGCTCTGCGCTATGAGTGACCAGACGCCCGATCCCTCGACTCCCAGCGCCGCCCCGCCCGGGTGGTATCCGGACCCCCAGAACCCCGGCCAGCAGCGCTACTGGGACGGCAGTGCATGGGCTGCGGCTGCTCCTGCCGCGACACCGGCCGCGCCGGGCGTGGCTCCGGTGGCGGGGCCCACGACGTCGACCAACGCGATCGTCGGCCTCGTGCTTGCCATCGTGTCGTGGGTGGTGTGTCCGATCATCGCCGCCATCGTCGCCCTGGTGCTCGCGCACTCCTCCGACAAGGAGATCAAGGCATCCGGTGGCGCGGTCGGTGGCGCCGGCTTGAACACGGCGACACGCATCATCGCGTGGATCAATATCGGCGTCTCCATCGTCGCCGGCCTGGCGATCGCGGCGCTTGCCGCCTTTGGCGTGATCTTCAGCGCCAACGTCGCGGCGACTCTCGATCCGTCCATCAACTCGCGCACGGGCCTGGCCGATGGCCAGTACGCCTTGAGCCCGTCGACGAGGATCAACCTCATCGGCGAGTGCAGTTACGGCGGCACCGTGTCCATCCCGGGCAACGCCGATCTGGGCAATGCCACGGTGTACGGCCAGGGACCGGCTGAATGCCCTGACCTCACTCAGGTGACCGTCGTCCTCTTCGAGGTGCGTGACGGGGTCGCCCGCATCATCACCGTCGAGTAGCCGCCCTCACATGTCGCGGAAGGCGTCCCAGTCGGCCCCGGCCGTGAGACCGCCGTCGAGC
>CAYYZU010000265.1:0-3074 GCA_964476205.1 uncultured Actinomyces sp.
GGCCGGAGATGCCGGTGCTGTCGGTGGACGGCGCGCCCGTGGGTGAGACCACGAGCGGCACCTTCTCTCCCACGCTCAAGCAGGGCATCGGTCTCGCACTGCTCGACCCCGCCATCGCCGAGGGCGACGAGGTGGTGGTGGACGTGCGCGGCCGTCAGGCTCGATTCACAGTCACGAAGCCGCCGTTCGTGCCGCCGCACGTCCGCTGACCGTGAGTCCCACCACCGCCATGACGATGACGGTGGTGACACCGGCAACGGGCGCGACGAGCTCCCAGCCGCTGGGCAGCGGGAAGAGCGAGAAGTAGAGCACGATGAGCACGATGACCACTCCCGCCAGCGGGATGAGGCTGCCCAGTCGAGCGCGTCCGCCCTTGCGCCAGAGCACGACGGTCGCGGCCACGCATGCTGCGCCGTACGCCGACACAATGAGGACCCCGGCATAGTCGCTGGTGAGTTCAAAGACAGAGAACGGCACGGCCGCCGTCGGGATCATCGACAGCACGACCAGCGCGATTCCGACGCCCGCGGTGATGAAGCTGCCCAGCACGGGAGTGGACCAGCGACGCGACAGCACACCGAGGCGTGACGGCAGCACACCATCACGACCGAAGGCAAACATGATGCGTCCGCCGGCGATCTGCGCCGCGATCATGCACGCCAGCGAACTGACGGCCCCGCCGAGCGTGATGAGGTCACCGAGCGCCGTCGACACGTAGGTGTCGGCCATGCTGCCCGGCAGCGAGGCGCTCGCGACGAAGGACTGCATCTCACTGGTCGACGTACCGAAGGACCAGACGCCCACCGAGGTGACCACGATGTAGAAGACGTTGACGAGGATCGCCGTGGCGAGGATCGCGAGCGGGACATTGCGCGTGGGATTGCGCGTCTCCTCGCCCGCGGCAGCAGCACCCTCGAAGCCCGCGGTCGACAGGATCGCGAACGTGAGCGCCAGCCCCAGCGCTCCAGTCGGGACACCACTCAGGCTGAACTCCGAGAAGTCCACGCTCTGGCCCTGAGGGCCTCCCGTGGTGACGAGCGCGATGAAGGTGAGGATCACCGTCACGATGATGAGCGTCATCGTGAGGCCCTCCATGCCGAGGAGCAGGTGACCGGCGCGACGGGCCGGCCGGATCGAGAAGACCAAGGCCAGGAGCAACCCGGCGAGCATGAGGAGGAAGGTCCCGGCAGTCGAGACCGTGATTCCCGTGAGCGCCTCGATGAAACTCGCGGTGAAGATCCCGAACGACGAGGCGGTCAGCGCCGTGAAGGCGCAGTACGCCGTCACGAGCCAGAGCCCGGAGATCGCCCCTGCCCGCGGACCCAACTCGAGTCCGACAAGGGTGTAGAGCGAGCCCGCCGTGCCGTGCCGGCGCGTGAGGACGATGAAGGCGATGGCAATGGTGGCAATCGGCACCAGGGCCATGACGTAGACGAGCGGTACCGCGCCGCCGACCTGCTCGGCCATGGCCTGGGGATTGAGACTCACGGACATGCTCGGGCCCACCACGGCGAGCGACACGGCGATGGCCCCGAAGATGCCGAGGTTGCGGACGAGACTGGTGGGCACACCCTCGCCGGAGGGCGCGGGATCACGTGGGGACGCCATGGCGAGGGACCTTAGCGCCCAGGCGGGGTCACGCCCGGGCATTGAGCGGCTCACCCGGGAGCCATGGCCTAGGGTCGTCGCCCATGACGAGCATCGCCCTCACCACCGCACCCGTGACCACCCTGGACGTCGATGCCCTGATCGTCGGCATCACTGACGAGGGCAAGAAGCACGTCGAGGGACCGCCAGCACTCCCGGACGACGTGCGCGTCTCGCTCGAGAAGGCCCTGGAGGCGCTCGGCGCGACCGGCAAGCTCGGCGAGATCACGCGGATCCCCGGAAACGGCCTCGTCAAGGCGCGCATGATCGTGGCCATCGGCCTCGGCGACGTGCGCATCCTCGATGACGAGAAGGTGCGTCGCACCGCAGGAGCGGCCCTGCGCAGCCTGGCCGGCACGAAGTCGGTCGGCATCGTCGTCACCTCGCCCGACGGCCCGCGCGTAGAGGCGATCGCCACGGGAGCGCTGCTGGGCAACTACGCCTTCCACTCCTTCCGCGGCGCGAGCGCGTCAAGCCAGCCCGCGCTCGTGGAGAGGATCCTCATCACCGGCGACCCCAAGGACAAGGAGCAGTCCGCCGCACTGGCACGGGCCGAGATCATCGCCGAGGCCGTCAACTACGCGCGCGACCTCGTCAACACGCCGCCCTCCGCCCTGCCGCCGGAGGAGATCGCGCAGCAGGCCATCGAGGCCGTGCGCAAGCTGCCCGTGCGCGTCGAGGTCTGGGACGAGGATGCCCTCGCGCGTGACGAGTTCGGCGGGATCCTCGCGGTCGGACAGGGCTCGGCCAATCCGCCGCGGCTCATTCGCCTCGAGTACGCGCCGAAGGGCGCGAAGGGCACCGTCGCCTTGATCGGCAAGGGAGTCACCTTCGACTCCGGCGGTCTGTCGCTCAAGCCGCCGAAGGCCATGGAGACGATGAAGTGCGACATGAGCGGCGCCGCAGCCGTGATCGCCGCGGTCACCGCCCTCGCGCGCATGAAGGCCAAGGTCAACGTCGTGGGGTGGATCCCGACGGTGGAGAACATGCCCGGCGGGCACGCGCAGCGACCCGGCGATGTGATCACGATCTACGGCGGCCGCACGGTGGAGGTGCTCAATACCGATGCCGAGGGTCGCTTGATCCTGGCCGATGCCCTCGTCGCCGCCTCTGAGGAGCAGCCCGATCTCATCATCGACGCTGCCACCCTCACCGGCGCGCAGACCATCGCGCTGGGCGATCGCACGTCGGGGATCATGTCCAACGACGACGACCTGCGCGCTGCGGTCTACGAGACTGCGAAGCGGGCCGGCGAGACCATGTGGCACATGCCCATCCCCGAGGAATCGCGGGGCACGCTGGACTCCTCGATCGCCGACATCAAGAACATCGGTGACGGCAAGGGCGGCATGCTCAGCGCGGCTGCCTTCCTGCGGGAGTTCGTCCCGGAGGGCCAGCCTTGGGCCCACCTCGACATCGCCGGACCC
>CAYYZU010000266.1:0-3067 GCA_964476205.1 uncultured Actinomyces sp.
TGTCGTAGTCGGTCGAGACGGTCTCGGGATTGCAGTTGACCATGATGGTCTCGTACCCGGCCTCGCGCAGAGTCAGCGACGCATGCACACAGGAGTAGTCGAACTCGATGCCCTGCCCGATGCGGTTCGGCCCCGAGCCGAGGATGACCACCTTGCGTCGATCGCTCGGCTCGACCTCTGTCTCCTCGTCGTACGCCGAGTAGTGATACGGCGTGCGCGCAGCGAACTCAGCCGCGCAGGTGTCGACCGTCTTGAAGACGGGGCGGATCCCCCAGTCGTGTCGCTGATGGCGCACCTGGGACTCCGTCATGCCGACCAAGCCCGCGATCTGCGCGTCCGAGAAGCCATGGCGCTTGGCCTCGCGCATCAGGTCGGGCTGGAGACCTCCCGCAGCGCGCAGGCGGTCGGCGAGGTCGTTGATGATCTCGATCTGGGCGAGGAACCAGGGGTCGATGCCCGTCGCCTCGTGCACCTCCTCGAGGGTCGCCCCCGCCCACAGCGCCTGCTGGACCTCCCGGAGCCGCCCGTCATGGGGGGTGGGAATCGAGGCCATGAGCGCGGCACGGTCGACGTCTGCTGGCCAGGAGAAGACCGCATCGGCGCGCTCGAGGGAACGCAGTGCCTTCTGCAATGCCTCGGTGAAGTTGCGGCCGATCGCCATCGCCTCTCCGACCGACTTCATGGTCGTCGTGAGCGTGGGATCCGCCTGGGGGAACTTCTCGAAGGCGAAGCGCGGGATCTTGACCACGATGTAGTCGAGGGTGGGCTCGAAGGACGCCGGCGTCTCGCGGGTGATGTCGTTGGGGATCTCGTCCAGGGTGTAGCCGATGGCGAGTCGAGCGGCAATCTTTGCGATGGGGAAGCCCGTGGCCTTCGACGCGAGCGCTGACGAACGCGAGACGCGGGGGTTCATCTCGATGACGATGAGCCGTCCATCGAGGGGATTGACCGCGAACTGGATATTGCATCCACCCGTGTCGACGCCGACCGCCCGGATGATGTCGATGGCAACGTCGCGCATGCGCTGGTACTCGCGGTCCGTCAGCGTGAGAGCCGGTGCCACGGTGATCGAGTCGCCGGTGTGCACGCCCATCGGATCGAGGTTCTCGATCGAGCAGACCACGACCACGTTGTCGCTGCGATCACGCATGAGCTCGAGCTCGTACTCCTTCCACCCGAGGATGGACTCCTCGAGGAGGACCTCGTGAGTGGGGCTGGCCTGCAGGCCGGTGCCCGCGATGCGCAGGAGGTCGGCCTCGTCGTAGGCCATGCCCGACCCGGCTCCGCCCATGGTGAAAGACGGGCGCACCACGACGGGGTAGCCCAGCGACTCGACCGCTTCCAGGCACTCCTCGATGCTGTGGCAGATGGCCGACCGCGCGCTCTCGGCGCCTACGTCGGCCACGATCTGTCGGAAGAGCTCGCGATTCTCGCCACGCTCGATCGCGTCGACGTCTGCGCCAATGAGTTCCACGCCGTAGCGCTCGAGCGCGCCCGAGCGATGCAGGGCCATCGCGGTGTTGAGCGCGGTCTGCCCACCGAGCGTGGCGAGCAGCGCGTCAGGTCGCTCCCTCTCGATGATGCGCTCGACGTATGCCGGGGTGATCGGCTCGACGTATGTCGCGTCAGCGAACTCCGGATCGGTCATGATCGTCGCGGGGTTCGAGTTGACGAGGATCACCCGGATGCCTTCGGCCTTGAGGACGCGGCAGGCCTGGGTGCCCGAGTAGTCGAACTCGCATGCCTGACCGATCACGATCGGGCCCGAGCCGATGACCAGCACGGAGGAGATGTCGTCGCGACGAGGCATCAGCGCGCCACCCCTCGATCACCGGTGGCGCCATCCATCAGGCGGGCGAACTCGTCGAACAGGTCTGCGGCGTCGTGCGGCCCCGCTGCCGCCTCCGGGTGGTACTGGACGCTGAAGGCCGGCACGTCAAGGCATCGCAGGCCCTCGACCACGCCGTCATTGAGACAGACGTGACTCACCTGGACCCGACCGAAGGACGTATCGATGACCTCGCCCACAGGTGCATCCACCGCGAAGCCGTGGTTGTGCGCCGTCACCGCGACGCGCCCTGTCGCGAGATCCTGCACCGGCTGGTTGATCCCGCGATGGCCGAAGCGGAGCTTGTAGGTGCCGAAGCCCAGGGCACGCCCGAGCATCTGGTGGCCGAAGCAGATCCCGAATACCGGGCGACCCGCTTCCAGGGCCGCGGCTACGAGCGACACTGCATGCGCGGCAACCGCAGGGTCACCCGGGCCATTGGAGAAGAAGACGCCATCGCGCCCGCGCGCCAGCATCTCCTCGGGTGACACGTCGCCGGGCAGCACGTGCACGGTCATACCCCGCTCGGCCATGCGGTGGGGAGTCATCGATTTGATCCCGAGGTCAACCGCGGCGACGACGTACCTCTCCTCGCCGATGGCTGGCACGGTGTAGGGCTCTGCCGCCGTCACGTCAGCGGTGAGATCGCAGCCCGCCATCGGCGGCGCCTCAAGGACACGCTGGACGAGCTCGGTCTCGGGCGCCTCGGCCGCTGCTCCGCTGAAGATGCCCACCCGCATCGCGCCTCGATCGCGCAGATGCCGGGTGAGCGCGCGCGTGTCGATGTCGCGCACGCCCACGACGCCCGCGGAGATGAGTTCGTCCTCGAGGGTCCGACGTGCTCGCCAGTTGGACGAGATGGGAGAGGGATCGCGTACGACGTAGCCGGAGACCCAGATACGCCGTGACTCAGGGTCCTCGTCGTTCATCCCGGTATTGCCGACATGCGGGGAGGTCATGATGACGACCTGGCCCCGGTAGGAAGGGTCCGTGAGGGTCTCCTGGTAGCCGGTCATGCCGGTGGAGAAGACTGCCTCGCCGAGGGTCTCCCCCACCGCGCCGAAGGAGCGTCCGCGGAAGACGCGGCCATCCTCGAGGACGAGCACCGCAGGCGATGTCATCGAATCCCCTCTCCCGCTCGTCCCTGCTCGGCCTCGAGGCCAAGGATCGCGTCGCGGAGGACGCGCTGCTCGTCCGCGACATCGGCCCGGAAGCCGGTGTCCACCAGCCTCCCACCCA
>CAYYZU010000267.1:0-3067 GCA_964476205.1 uncultured Actinomyces sp.
GGCAAGCACAGCGACCTCATCAAGATCATGGAGAAGAAGGGCCGCACCCGGATGTCGAGCGGCGTCTGGGCCAAGGCGCTGGAGAAGCACGACCACCTCGCGGAGCACCTCGTCGACCGCGCGATCTGGGCCCTCGGCCTCGCGGCCGCTAGCGCGGTCAACCTGCTCGATGTCGAAGCCGTGGTGATCGGCGGTGGACTCGGCACGCGACTGGGTGCACCCTTCGCCGAACGCATCCGCGAGTCGATGCTGCCGCACCTGATCCTCCCGGAGAAGGCACCGCAGGTCCTCAGTGCCGCGCTCGGCGATCTTGGAGGAGCCATGGGCGCTGCGCTGCGCGTGGAGCACACCGTGCCGCCTGCCGGCGACCTCGGCGTCGTCGCCGATCCTGACGCCTGATCGGCCTCCTCCGCCGCCGAGTGTGCACTTGTGCGCTCGATTCGAGGTCGATTCCACTTCACAACTGCACAGTCGGCGGAACGGAGAGGTCAGCGCACCCGGACTCCACGCGCAGCAAGCGCCCGGGAGACCTTCGCAATCAACTGCTGGGGCCAGTGGATGTCCGCGGGTACGACGGTCACGATGAGCCAGTTGGCCAGCCCCAATTCCCCCCGGCGACGAGCATCTCGGCGCTGGCCCTCGAGAGTCAGGTGGTGGTATCCGTCGTACTCAATAACGATCCTCAGATCCTCGTAGACCAGATCGCCCCGGGCAATGAACCGCCCACCGGAGTCGAAGATCTCGACCTGGGGGGTCGGCACAGGTAGTCCGGCTTCGATGATGAGGGCCCGCGTGAGCGACTCGCGCGGGGACTCCGCCCGGGGATCGAGGAGTTCCAGGGCCCTCATGGCCGTGCGCACCCCGCGCTGACGCGCACTTCGACTGATCACTTCGCGAATATCCGCACGCGTGCACAGCCTGCGCCGGAGGAAGTCGTCACCGACTGCCACCAGGCGAGGCAGAGTGAGGCGCTCCGCCAGGTCCACGAAGGTGCGCTCGGGTGATGTGACCGGTAGGCCATGGAGGTCCACCACATCGCCCGGCGTGAGGACACGACGCCTAGCCCTGACTCCTGCCCTCCTTACGGGATGTGCGCCCGTCGGAATCGCGACTTCCAGAGTCGCGTCCGAAGACTCAACGCCTTCCCACAGTCCAACCGCTGTCTCCCCGCAGAAGGCGACCACATGTGGCAGCGCTAGGAGCACGCCCTCGCAGCGCGCGGCGAGGTCACGACGGTCGTCGGGGAGTCGAATGCCTCTGGTCGGAGCCCAGAACCCGCGGTGATAGCAGGACCGCGTGGCTGCGGACACGGAATGGGCGGGTGGCGACATGGCAGCACGGTGATCAATCGAGGAGTGCGCGGCCAGGGGCACGACAGCGGCAGTGGACGACACGACTCACCGGGGCCTGGGGATTGGGGTCCCACTCGTCGGCGAGTGTGCACTCGTGCATCGGATTCCTGTCGCTTCCGGCGACACAACTGCACACTCGACGAGGAGATTTAGGCCCACTCTCCTCCGCGCAGCACGCGCATCACCTGCAGGTCCTCATCGAGTACCACCACATCGGCGCGCTGGCCCACCGCCAGCAGGCCGCGATCATCCAGTCCCATGGCGTACGCCGGGGCAAGCGATGCGGCCCGGCTCGCCTGCGGGAGCGAGCGATCGGCAAGGCGCACCGCGCGTCTCACAGCGGAGTCCATGAGCAGCGTGCTGCCTGCCAGGCTGCCCCCGTCGCGCAGGCGGGCTACGCCGTCGCGGACGATGACGTCGAGGCTGCCGATGCGGTAGTCGCCATCGCCCGCTCCTGCGGCTGACATCGCATCGGTGATCAGCGCACCGCGCCCCTCCGAGGCGGACAGGGCGAGCGCGACGACCTCGGGCTCGAGATGCACGCCGTCGCCGATGACCTCGCACGTGACGCGCGGATCCGCGAGCAGCACTCCCACGGGACCGGCATCGCGATGGAGCAGCGGTGGCATGGCGTTGAAGAGGTGGGTGGCCACGGTGGCGCCGGCATCGACAGCAGCGCGGGCGGCATCGCCATCGGCAGCCGTGTGGCCGATGGCGGCAATCGCACCGCGATCGACGATCACGCGGATAGCGTCGAGCGCGCCGGGCAGCTCGGGAGCGAGCGTGACCATGCGGACGCGGCCCTCGCCCGCGTCGAGGACGCGCGCGACCTCATCGGGGTCGGGGGTGCGCAGGGTGAGCGGGTCGTGCGCACCGCAGTACGACGGGGAGATCCACGGGCCCTCGAGGTGGATGCCGCGCAGGGTGCCGTCGTCGACGAAGGGGATGAGTGCGCGCACCTGCGCGATGAGGTCGTCGTACGGCGCAGAGACCAGGCTCGCATGCATCGTGGTCGTGCCGTGGTCGAGATGGATCGTGGCAGCCCGTGCGATCTGTTCGGGGTCGGCGGAGGTGAAGGCGGCGCCGCCGCCGCCATGGCAGTGCAGGTCGACGTAGCCGGGCATCACCGTGTCGGCGCGCACGGGCTCACCGGGGGGTGTGCCGGTGCCGATCTCCGCGATGGTGTCGCCGTCGATGCGGAGCCAGGCATCGGGGCGCTCGCCGTCGGCATCGACGACGCGCTTCGCGGCGAGCACGAGCGACATGCCCCGACCCTAGGTCATCGCGCCGCTAGGTAGGGTCGCCGTAACGAAGGTGCGACACCGCATCCCCATCCCCCCGCGCGTACAGGAGCACGATGCCCAGCCTGCTCGACTACCCCGCCTATCCCCTGCTCTTCGGGCCCTCGCCCGTGCATCCGCTGGAGCGGCTCACGGCCGATCTCGGCGGCGCGGCGGTCTGGGCCAAGCGCGAGGACTGCAACTCCGGCATCGCCTACGGCGGCAACAAGACCCGCAAGCTGGAATACCTCGTCGCCGACGCGCTCGCGCAGGGCTGCGACACGCTCGTGTCGATCGGCGGTGTGCAGTCCAACCACACCCGACAGGTCGCGGCCGTGTCGGCGCGTGCCGGCATGAAGTGCGTGCTCATCCAGGAGAGCTGGGTGGACTGGCCCGACTCGGTCTACGACAAGGTCGGCAACATCCTCATCAGCC
>CAYYZU010000268.1:0-3063 GCA_964476205.1 uncultured Actinomyces sp.
GCCGACCGTGCGCGCACCACGAGCGCCAAGGGCATCGGCGCGAAGGGCTCCGGGCTCACTGCCTGATCGCCGCCTTGACTCGGCTGCCATGTCGAGGATGCAAGCGGCTAGCGACGATGCAGGGTCATGTGCGCACCCGACGCTGCCTGTAGCGTGAGGGCACCCCACGGCGACGGGGCGGACTTGGTAGCGGGCCGAGGCGCCCATCGTTGGGCCAGCGTGGCCAGTACAAGGGTGGCCTCGGTCCATGCGAAGCGCTCGCCGATGCAGCGTCGACTGCCCCAGCCGAAGGGGAACCATGCACCTCGCACTTGGCCCGGAGCCTCCTCGCTGAAGGACCCATCGTCAGAAAGCCAGCGTTGCGGACGAAACTCCGAGGAGTCTTCCCACCAGCGCTCGCTTCGGTGGAGTGCGAACTGGCTCGCTAAGGCGAGGCTGCCCGCTGGCAGAAGCCACCCGCCGATGTCGATGTCGGTGAGGAGGCGCCTGCCCTCGAGCCACGCGGGAGGGTAGAGCCGCATCGACTCGGCGAGCACCGCCCGCGTGCGTGGCAGCCGCTCCATGTCTTCGATGCAGGGAGTGGTGCCTGCGAGTGCGGCGTCGAGCTCCTCGTAGAGCCATTCGGCGCATTCGGGGTGCTGACCCAGCAGTATCCAGGCCCAGGTGAGGTTCATTGCGGTGGGCTCGGGATCACCGAGCAGCGTCGTGATGGCCCGGTTGCGCGCTGCTGCGTCCGCGAAGCCGAACCCGTCTGCCTGCAGGGCGAGCAGGATGCTCAGCATGTCGCCGCGTGCGCGGTCTTCACCAGGGGTATCGGGCTCGTGCGACATGAGCATGCGAGGGCCCAGCGCAGAGATCAAGCCCGCTGCCGTGTCCTGCGTCGTGCCCGTGCCGATGGGCATGTCCGTGCCGAAGAGGGTGGTGCCCATGATGCCCAGCGACAGGGTGCCCATGCTCTGCTGCATGTCTATCGTCGCGCCCTCGCGCCACGCCTGCTGGTGCTCGAGGGCGCGCGTCGTCATCTCGATCGAGTACTCGTCGAGGCGATCGCGGTGGAAGGCAGGCTGGGCGAGTCGTCGGTGGCGCACGTGTGCTTCGCCCTCGCGGTCCTGGGCGCCCGGATCGATCTCGATGCCCTTGAGGTCGTGCCCCTTCATTGTCTGACGCCCGTGATCGATGAAGACACTCACGATTGCGTCCGGGTGCGTGAGCACATATGCATGCTCGTCGCGCAGGACCGTGTGCGCCAGCACGGGGTATGTGTCCTCGATCTCGCACATGAACCACGGTGCCGATGACGGGTCTGCCATCCGCATCATTGCTTCCGACGGGGACGGCCCGGGCGGCCGCGCGACCTCATCCCGCTCGTCGCGAGGCTTGGCCCCGGTTTCCGTGCTCGTCACGTCGTCAGTCTCCCAGGGCCGTCCTAACGACGACGCAGCACCATCGGCATACCGTCGCGCGTGCGCAGCGTCACCGCGGGCATCGGCTGGACGTCGGCGCCGGGTACGAGCCGCGGTGCCCAGCGCTGTGCCAGCGACGCCAGGACCAGCGTGGCCTCGGTCCACGCGAATTGCTCGCCGATGCAGCGCCTGTTGCCCCAGCCAAACGGGAACCACGCACCGCGCGGCTGGCCTGGGGCATCCTCGCTGAAGGCGCCCTCGGCGTCGATCCAGCGCTGCGGCCGGAAGGCCAGCGAGGACTCCCACCAACGCGGACTGCGATGAAGTGCGAACTGGCTCGCGAAGGTGAGCGCCCCGGCGGGAATGGTCCAGCCGGCCACCTCTGCGTCTGTAAGGAGGCGCCGGCCCTGGATCCACGCGGGCGGGTAGAGGCGGATCGCCTCGGCGACGACCGCGCGGGTGCGCGGCAGCGACGCCATGTCCTCCATCGTCGGCGTGCGGCCGGCGAGCATCGCATCGAGCTCCTCGTGCATCCACTCAGCACGCTCGGGATGTTGCGACAGCAGCATCCACGTCCACGTCAGCGTCATCGCCGTGGTCTCGTGGCCGGCCATGACGAGTGTCATCGCCTCGTCGCGCACCTGAGCGTCGTCGAGGCCCACGCCCTCCTCCTGCGCGGCGAGCAGCATGCTGAGCATGTCGCCGTTGTCGCCCGTGGCACGGTGCTCGTCGATGATGCGCTGGACCATCGCGTCCATGCGCGCGGAGGCCTCGAGCGCGCGTCGCCTTGCCGGAGTGGGGATGCGCAGCACCTGTGGTCCGAGAAGCAGCCGCGTCCCCATGCCGCTGAGCAGCGCCTCGAGTGCGTCGCCGACCTCTCGTGCGTCGCCGCGCAGATCCGCTCCGAAGAGCGTGCGCCCCACGATGGCAAGGGTGAGTGCCGCCATGTCCGACTGCATGTCCAGCGTGCGACCCTCGACCCAGTTCGCCTCGTGCGCCTCGGCGAGTGCAGCCATGTCCGCGGCGTACCCCGCGATCCGATCGCGATGGAAGGCGGGCTGCACGAGTCGTCGATGGCGCAGATGCACCTCGCCCTCACTTGTGAGGAGGCCGTTGCCGAGGACCGCCTTGGCGCCCTGGAGTCCACGTCCCTTCATCGTCTGGCGTCCGTGCTCGATGAAAACCTCGACGATCGCGGCGGGATCCGTGAGGGAGTAGGCGTGCTCGCCCATGAGGCGCATGTGCGCCATCACCGGGTAGGTGCGCTCGAGATCGACCATGAACCACGGCGCCGCACCGGGAGCCGCCATGCCGCGCAGCGCCTGCACGCGCGAGGGCCCGGGCGGCCGCGCGATGTCGCGGCGCCGATCGCTCGGGATGGGCACGTCCGAGTGGGCGACGCGCTCCTGGGCCAGCTGCGCGGCTGCCTTGATGTCGAGTGTCGCGCTGTCGGTTTCGGCGATGGTCACCTGTCCAGTCTCGCCGGGAACACCCATCGAGGCTCGCCCGGGGCGGATGTCTGCCAGGATTCCCCCGTGAGCGAGACGGTGACCCTGGCCGACATCGAGGCTGCCGCGGGGCGCCTCGAGGGGGTCGTGCGCCGGCTGCCCGTCCACTCCGCGCGGTGGCTGTCTGATCGCGTCGGCGGTCCTGTCTTCCT
>CAYYZU010000269.1:0-3062 GCA_964476205.1 uncultured Actinomyces sp.
AGGGCAGCGGCGCGGCGGGGCTGAGCACCTCGACCTCGCTGGCCTCCACCTCGAGACTGCCGGTGGGGATGTCGGGGTTCTCGTTGCCCTCTGGGCGCCGGCGCACCTTGCCGACGATCCGCAGGCAGTACTCGTCGCGCAGCCCGTGGGCCACGTCAGGATCGTTGACGACCACCTGGACCACACCGCTGGCGTCGCGCAGATCGAGGAAGGCGACGCCTCCGTGGTCACGGCGGCGATCGACCCACCCCGCGAGCGTGATCTCAGCGCCTTCGTCCGCGCTCGTGAGCGTGCCGGCACGGTGCGTTCGGATCACGATGCTCCCTCTTCACTATCGGCTTCACCATCGGTCACGGCCACCACGCGGGGCCGCAGGTCAGTATCGGGGGGCGTCCACGTGGCGGCATCAGCGCCCACCTGCTCGCCACTGCGAATGTCCTTCACCGTGTCGCCCTCGCCATCGGGGAACCAGACATAGGGGATGCCACGGCGATCGGCGTGCTTGATCTGCTTGCCGAACTTCTCCGCCCGCGGAGCCACTTCGCAGGGGATTCCGCGCGAGCGCAGCGCATGCGCGATGGCGTCACTGGCCGGGCGCGACTCCTCGTCCACGACAGCGACCAGCACGGCCGAGGGCACCTTGCGCGTCGCGTGCGCGACATCGCGGCCGAGGAGGAGTGACAGGAGACGCGTGACGCCCAGGGAGATGCCGACGCCGGGGTACGTCGTCCGGCCATCGCTGGCGAGCGCGTCGTAGCGGCCGCCGGAGCAGATGGATCCGAAGGACTCGAAACCCTCGAGCGTGGTCTCGTAGACCGTGCCGGTGTAGTAGTCCAGGCCTCGTGCGATGTGCAGGTCGGCCTCAATCGCACCGGGACGCACCCGCTGCGCGGCCTCGACGACAGCCACGAGCTCCGCGAGACCTTCGTCGAGCAGCGGGTCGGAGACACCCAGAGCGCGCACCTCATCGGCGACGCGGCCATCGGTCCCCCGGATCTGCGCTAGGGCGAGCACGCGGTCGGCGACGTCCTCGCCGAGGCCGGCGTCGGTCAGCAGCACGCGCACCTTGGCGGGCCCGATCTTGTCCAGCTTGTCGATGGCCCGCAGCACGGCGGGCACGTCGTCGATCCCGAGCCCGCGATAGAACCCTTCGAGCACCTTGCGATTGTTGACGTGGATGGTCGCTCGAGGCAGGAACGGAAGGGACGCGAAGACTTCGGCCATCACCAGCGCCATCTCAGCGTCATGGTGGGTCGCCAAGCGATCGACGTCGACGATGTCGATGTCGGCCTGCGTGAATTCGCGGAAGCGTCCTTCCTGCGGGCGCTCGCCACGCCACACCTTCTGCACCTGATACCGGCGCAGCGGGAAGTCCAGGCGCGACGCGTTCTCCACGACGAAGCGCGCAAAGGGCACGGTGAGGTCGAAGTGGAGCGCCAGCGCGTCCTCGTCGCCCGAGTCGCTGTGCAGGCGGCGTACGGCGTACACCTCCTTGTCGATCTCGCCCTTGCGTAGGAGCACGTCGACCGGCTCCACACTCCGCGTCTCCAGCGGCGTGAAGCCGTGGAGCTCGAAGACGCGGCGCACCGTGTCGAGCACCTCGAGCTCGACGAGGCGGCCTTCGGGGAGCCACTCCGGGAATCCGGACAGGCCGCCGGGTCGCTGCGCCATCACAAGCCCCTTGGCGCCGGGGCGGAGCCCAGGTCAGCCAGGAAGGGATTGGCCGCACGCTCGCGGCCGATGGTCGTCGTCTCACCATGCCCCGGCAGCACGACGGTGTCGTCATCGAGCGGAAGCACGACGCGGCGCAGGCTCTCCGTCATCGCCTGAGGATCGCCCCCGGGGAGGTCCGTGCGCCCGATCGAACCGGCGAAGAGCAGGTCGCCGCTGAGCATCACCGGGGGACGCTCAGCATCCCGGTCGGCGAGGAAGGCGACGGAGCCCTCGGTGTGTCCCGGGGCGTGAGCGACCGTGAGCGGCACGCCGGCGATCTCGAGCAGCTCGCCATCGGTGAGCACGCGCACGTCTTCTGGCTCGGTGAGCTCGAGCGCGCCCTGCGTCATCGACAGGAGTTGCTCTCGCGACATGCTGAATGTCGATCCGATGATGTCCGCCAGCCGATACCGGTCGTCCCGATGGATGTAAGCGGGAATGCCCTTGCCGGCGGTGAGCGGCGCCACCGACCACACGTGGTCGAGGTGGCCATGCGTGAGGAGTACGGCGACGGGCCTCAGGCGATGCCTCTCGAGCAGGTCGGCCAGCGGGCCCATGCTTGCCTGGCCAGGATCGACGATGAGGCAGTCCTCCCCCTCGGCGGTTGCGACCGCGTAACAATTCGTCCCCCAGGCGCCCGCGGGGAAGCCCGTCACGAACACGATGGCCTGCGGGCGGGCATGGGTGGACCTCCGGGGTGGCTGGACGCCCCACGAGCCTACCCGCCCGGGATGCAGGTCATAGACTCACGCGTCGGCCACGACCGGCGGGGGCAGCACGGCCAGCTACCCGTCATGACCGAGAGGGAGGACGACGGTGACGTCGAGCAAGCGCAGGCGCGAGGTGGCACGAGCCAAGGCGGAGCGGCAGGCCGCTCGTCGCGCCGATGCTGCCCAGCGCCGCGGCAACCGCAATCGGATCATCGCGGTCATCGCTGTCGTCGTGGTCGTGGGCGGTGTGCTCGCGTGGGCGCTGCTCAATCGCTCATCCGATTCATCCGACGTTGCGGCACCCGCCGAGACCGCCATCCCCTCTGAGTCCGTCGCTCCCGATGCCTCCGCGTCGCCGGACACATCCCCGTCCCCTGACGCTTCCGCCGATCCGTCCGCGTCCCCCGAGCCCACGAGCACGGACCAGCCCGACCCCGACTGCGCGCCGGCGCCCGAGACACGCGCCGATGACCTCACTTGGCCCGAGGCTCCCGGGGACAAGGTGAAGCCCAACACGGCGTACACGATGACGCTCGCCACCAACTGCGGTGACATCGTGATCGACACCCTCCCGGCCGAGGCCCCCGCCACGGTCGCCTCGATGGCCTTCCTCACCGAGGAGGGCTACTTCGACCTCAC
>CAYYZU010000270.1:0-3037 GCA_964476205.1 uncultured Actinomyces sp.
CTGTCTCCCGCCTCCCCTATGCGTTTGCTACCTGGCCGGCTGCCCACGGCATCACTTCGCTGGCGGAAGCCCGTGGCAAGCGGATCGACGTTGGACCGGTCGGTTCATCCCGGGCTGCCTTCGCGGAAGAGGTGCTCGGCAAATTCGGGGTGACCGCACAGAACAGCACGTTTCTCAACGTGCCGACCTCTGCGACGCTGGAGGATGTCAAGGCACTCGATGTCGAGATCCAGATCACGGACGATCAAGATGATCGTCCCTTCATCGTCGAAGCGCTCGCCACCGAGGAGTTGGAGATCATCCCGGTGCCGGAGGCGAGATCGCTGTCGAATCTCATCGCCTCGGCTGAGCCGATCGAGATCCCTTACGCGTCCTTCTCGCTCGTGCCGCCGGTCCCGCAGGAGCCCTTCCCCAGCGTCGCTCAGCTCGTCACGGTCGTGGCAGTCGACTCCCTGACCGGAGCCGCTTCCTACGCGATCGCCCAGGAGCTCACGACCGTGTTCAGCACCGGCACGGCGTTCACCGCGCCAGGGGAGTTCCCCAACTTCGCTGACCGTCAACTCCCGGTCAATCCCTACGCCGCCGAGTACTACGCCAACGGGACAGTGCCGTGGCATTTTGCGACGCTGCCCCCGATCCTTGCCGACTACTTCTTTGGGCTCGTCTTCCTGGGGACTCTCATCCTGGTGGTCGCGAGCATCTGGAGCATCCTCCTGCCAGAGGTCTACTCCCTGTGGACCCGCATCATCCGCCCGCGTGCCGAGGAGCGATATCTCGCGGCCATGGAGAAGTCCCTCGCGGAAGGGAGCGAGCTCTCGCATCGAGATCGCAGCAGGTTGGAGAAGATCCTCGTCCGGTACCAGACGCAGGACCAGTTGCAGGCGCGCGCGGAGCGACTGCGACCTCACGTGGAGTAGGCGAGCAGTCGATTCACCCCCACGCGACGGGCGCGACCCTAGACTCCAGCCATGCGCAGGGCTGCCCTCATCGGACTTCTCGGCGTCCTCGGTGCAGTCCTCATCGCAGGGACCCTGGGTTTCGTGAGCCCCGCCGGTGCTGCGCCCAAGCCCGGTGCGCCGTGCACCTCGGTTGGCAAGAAAGTTGTGACTTCGCAGTGGGTCTTCACCTGCACCAAGAAGAAGGATGGCCGCAAGGTGTGGGTCCGCAAGCCCCGGCCGACTCCGACTCCGTCGCCCACACCGAGCCCGAGCCCCAGCCCCAGCAATGACCAGGAGATCGATTCGCTGTCATTCGCGGCGACACGCGGACAAGAGCGTCCACCGCCGCCCGATGGGGGCGGACAAGGCCCGTGGTCGACGGGTATGGCCGTCAGCTCAGGATCCGGCAGCGCTGTGTTTCCTGTCTCTGGGTCGATCGTCGATCAAGCGGGTGTGCCGTCTCTCCTGGGACTTCCCGATGGCCGCCTTCTCGCCTACTTCGTGAGCTGGGCGCAGCACAATGTCATGGCGGTCGGGATCCGCGACACTGCAGGTGAGTGGACCTTCTACCGCGTGGCGGTCGAGGGATTCCGGACCGATGTGGGCGGCGCCAATGGTGTCGATCCGAGTGCCGCCCTCATGGCCGATGGCAGCATCCGGCTCTTCTGGATGCAGCCGATGGGCGCACCCGGTCGGTCGCAGATCTACTCCGCCACGTCAGCGCCTGGATCGGCGCTCGGCGTGCGCTTCGTCGCGGACGCCGGCCCACGCCTGGACCGGGGAACGATGGTCTACGACCCCACGGTTGCCTTCTGCGGCGACGAGTGGCTGATGTGGGTGAGCGCTCCCGGCACCACCGTGTTCGCAACGTCTCCCGATGGGCTGACCTTCGCCGAGCAGCCGATGCCGCCGGGGCTCGGCACGGCGTTCCCCTGGAGTGCGGCGTGCCTTCCGGACGGGCGCACACGTCTTCTCACTTCTCGCGGCCCCGCCGCCGGTCTGCCGTTTGTCGGGGGTCCTGAGGGCTTCCTCGAGGATGGTGCCTCTGTGATGCCGGCAGGAGCGCTTCCTGACGCTGGCTGGGCGCTACTGCCGGATGGCACCTGGTCGCTTGCCTACCTGCAGTCCATGTCGTGAAGGCGGTGCGGCAACCCGTCGCCGTTGTGTCGCGATCGTGAGGTACCCGTCAGCGCGGTCCCGTCTTTAGCGAATCCTCATGAGGACTCGCGCTCGATAAGGATGCGCGCACTCGGTTGCGTGGCAGCATTGCCGGCAACAGCGTTCGGTACCCCCCAAGTGACCGCGCGCGGTCCTGCGGGCATGGGGCCGCGGCGACGAAGGGGGGTATAGATGCACGAACTCCAGGCGACGTTCGGGGACCTCGTTATCGATGGGTTGGCCTGGGAGGTTCGCTTAGGCGGCACCGTCATCGATCTCACGAGGACCGAGTTCGAGATCCTCCTGGCGCTCGCCTCCCGTCCGCGGCAGGTTCTCTCTGATGGTGAATTGACGCGCACCGTCTGGGGTGATGGTTGGTTCGGTGACGACAACAACCTCGCCGTGCATGTGAGCAAGCTCCGCCGCAAACTCGGGGAGTCTGGGCTGCGTCCGCGCTTCATCCGCACCGTTCGAGGCGTCGGCTACCGATTCGACCCGGGTCCCGCACCCGATCAGGTACTGCGGGATTGCGAGCCCGCGTGCGAAAGGTTGAGACGGCATCCTGATGCCGTTGATGTGCGCACGGATGATCTGCTCCGGGTCGTCTCGGTCCGACCCGACGATGCTCCGGTGTTCGGCTTCGACCCACCCCACCTCCTCGGCCGCTACTTCCCGCTGATCGGAGCGCACCCCTGGGACGACCACGAGGCCGCTCTCGAGGGGATCCGGGTGCTCATCTCCAGGGGCGTGCGGGAGTGGACGGCGCGCCATCTCGTGAGACGTGTCGATGGCACGCTGGCACAGGCTGACATCGCCACTTGCCTCACCGTCGACGGCGCGGGTCGGCTCGAGGAACTGCACCTCGTCCTTGTGGAGCGCGGCTGGGACATCGGTGAGGCGGGGGGGGGGGGGGCTTCGCTGCATTCCGGACATCGCGCTAC
>CAYYZU010000271.1:0-3020 GCA_964476205.1 uncultured Actinomyces sp.
TTGGCGGCCGCCTTCGGGATCATGGGAGTGACAGGCTTTGTCACGGCGTTCATCCTGCTCTTCACGGCGCGGACGAAGGATCGCAGCCTCGAACAAATCAGTGGACAGGATTGACCGGTCAATTTTCGGAAGGCCCGCGCTGAGCCCGGAGATGTGGTCAGCCGCGCCGACTTCAGAGTGCTGATCTTCGTGCGGATGTGAGACGATGTTGCTCCGGACCAACAAGTGATTGCCGATTGCACCGGAACAGAGAACCTCATGGGCACGACCATCCGATCTGAGCGCTGCCAGTCGTTTCGCGTGGATGCCGACGCCTGGCGTCATCCGGATGTCGTGTGGGAATCCGAGGACCTGATTGAGTTTGCCGCTGCGACCGCTAGGTGCGATTCACTGTCGCAGCTCGTCCCGGCATCCCTCGGTCGCATGTTTCCCCAGGATCGACTCCGATCCTGGGCCGTCATCATGGTTGATGCCGACGGCGGCATCCGCCGAGGTCCCGATGACGCCACCGACCCGGGCCTGCGTGCGCGGGCGGTCACGTGGCTGTGGACTTCCGGGGCGATTGCGGACGCCTTGGGCGATGGCGCTGCCTACGTGGAGACCTGGCACACCGAGCGGGGTGCTGAAGCGATTGCCTGCCTCCCCTTGGTGAGCGACGGTGTCGTGCGAAGCCTCATCGCGGTGTGGTTGATGAACGCCGACACGGACGCGATCCTGCGTGACGTCTCCCGACTCACTCTCTTGGGGCATCTGTGGATGGACTCGCAGGCATGGGGGCTGGACCCCGCTGAGCCTGGCGAACCCGTGAGTGGTTCTGAGTTGACCGAACTCACCACCCGCCAAGTCATCATCCTGCGGGCCATGGCCCGAGGACTCACCAATAGTCAGATCGCCCAGCAGATTAGCTTCAGTGAGTCCACCGTGCGTCTGGAGTCGATGTGCATCTACCGGCACTTCGGCGTGCACTCTCGGCTAGAAGCCGTCCAAGCGGCGCGTGCAGCGGGAGTGCTGTGAAAGTGGGACTTCACATCAGCGCCTGGGCTTCCCGTCGAGAGTCATGCCACCGGACTGGTGATAACTGATGGAGCCCGAGGATCGGCGCGCATTCTTTGTCGCGAGGCTGAAGGGGGCCTCCCCCGAAGCTCTCCTGAGTCGCCTGTGCGAACTGGCCGTCGAGGAGATCCCTGTCGATGGAGCCGCCATCGGACTCCAGGTTTCAGGAGTGCCGGAAGGTCCGGTCGCCGCCTCGGGGCGCTGGGCCCTCGACTTCGCGAGCGCGGAGTACGCCTTGGGCGAGGGGCCGACGTTCCGCGTCGCCGACACCAGCGAGCATGTGGAGGCCTCGAGTTGGGATGCCCTCGAGTTTCAGATCTGGCCGCAGTTCGCCCGTATCGCTCAAGCGATGGGAGTGGCTGCGGTGTTCTGCTTCCCCTTGCGCATCGGCAGAGCTCGACTGGGCGCCATGAGCTTCCTCAGATCCCAGCCGGTTGAGCTTGATGATCATGCCTACCTTGACTGCCTGGCACTCTCGGATATCGCAACGCATGCCCTCGTCTACGTTCAGGCAGGGCTCCAGGACTCTCACTTCGAGTCACTGCTGCACTCACAAGAGGTGGACCGACTTCGCGTCCACCAGGCGACAGGGATGGTCGCCGGCATGCTCGATTGCTCCATTGAGGATGCTTTGGCCCACATGAGGGCTCGCGCCTTCGTTGAGGGCGTCACCCTTTACCAACTCTCCTTGCTCATCATCGCCGGTGAGATGGACTTGAGGAGTGCATGATGAGCCAGGCGGGGATTACGTCGTTGCGTGGGGAGCGGCAGCAATGAGCGATGTGGAGAAGTCCGAGAGTTACGACGCAGAGTTTGGTCGCATCATGGCGGTCGCTGTCAAGACGCTGGCATCAGACTTTGAGTTCCTCGATCTGGCTCACCAGCTCTCCGTTTCGACTGCTCGCCTTCTTGATGCCGCTGCAGCCGGTGTCATGCTGGAGGACGGCATGGGGAGGCTTCAGGTTCTCTCCGCTTCCGATGAGGACACTCATCTGCTTGAGATCTTCGAACTCCAGCGTCAAGAGGGTCCCTGCTACGAGTGCTGGAGATCGGGCGAGGTGGTGAAGGCGCCGGACCTCGAGTCGGTCGAGCGGTGGCCCGCCTTTGCGGCAGAGGCGCGCGCGTTGGGTTTCGTCTCCGCGGCAGCTGTACCGCTCCGACTGCGAGCGCAGGTCGTCGGAGCGCTCAACGTGTTCTGGTCGCAGGCGCGGCCGATCGGCCCGGTAGAAACCGACGCGGCGCAGGCTCTGGCTGATGTCGCTGCCGTGGGTTTAGTCCAGCAGCGCCTGGCGCGCGAGTCGGGGGTCCTGGCGGAACAAATGCAGTCCGCCCTTCACTCTCGAGTGGCGGTCGAGCAAGCGAAGGGCATTGTCGCCGTCAAGGCACAGGTCCCGATCGCCCAGGCTTTCGAGATTCTTGAGGCGACGGCCATGGAGCGCCACGACTCTGTCGTGGGAGTAGCCCAGGACGTTGTGGACCGCGTGCTCACGTGGCAGGACGGCGCGCTGCGTCCGGCGACTCTGAGTTAACGCGCGCCCACAACTGTGAACTCGGGATGCATTCACGCTGAGTTGCTGTCAAGGGTGCTTCGCGCCCCGGTGAAACTTCCTTGATCGTCAACCTCAATTTGGGTGTGGCTGTGCATGGGGACGAGTGATCCATCCCTGTGTCGCGCGTGGACTGTTCCGGCCACAGTGAGCGTTTCATTCGTGATCAGCATGTCGACCAAGGCGCGCATGGTGGCCTCATCACGGTCCGAGGCAGAGAAGTATCTCCCGATGATCTCTTCGGGCTGCCAGCCGAGGACGGGAGCGCGAGGGGTGATGTCGACCAGGGTGAAGGTTGCGTCGTAGGTGAGGACGATCCGATGGCCACGGCCGCCGGCCGGGGGATCGGGGTGCACGGCGGAGGTGCTGTCGCGGGGCATGGCGGCCTCGGCGGGCTGCCGCTCGGCGAGAAGGCCGGGG
>CAYYZU010000272.1:0-3015 GCA_964476205.1 uncultured Actinomyces sp.
GGCTCGTCTAACGGGTGGCCTGTGCACGCCTTGTGACAGTGTCCTAAAGTGCCGATATGAGTCTGAAGCCCCTCGCCCTCCTCGCTGTTGCAGTCCTCCTGGCGGGCTGCTCCACGACCTTCACGTCGAGCGAAGAGCCGGCGGCGGAGAACCGCGCCGTCGTGATCATGTCCGGTGGCGGGGCGATCAGTCCCTTCACCACGCCTGATCAGGCCTGCTCTGGCGAGCCATGCTTCCTCCCCGCGGGCAACACCGATACCGCCCTGCGCGAGTACCTCCTCGAGATGGGCAAGCAGGTCTACACCGCCCCCGCGATGGTGCCCTGGGGCACGGTGGCCGAGCCCGATCCCAATAGCTTTGGTCCTTTCAAGGACTGCCCGATCGTGCTCCCCGAATCGATGACCGTCATGTCGAGCGGCGACATCGATGCATCGGGCGAGAAACTGGCGCGCTTCCTCGGATACCTCAATACCGAGTACGGCGTCACTGATGTCGATCTGGTGGGGCATTCCAATGGCGGGCTCTACAGCCGCGCGGCGATCCGGATCCTCAAGTGGACGGAATCTCCGATCACGGTGCGCTCCCTCACCATGATCGGCACCCCCAATCATGGCGGCGTTCCGACGAGTTACTCCAACGGCGAGTTGACCCTGGCTGACTGCATGGGCAACGCCTTTTGCGAGGCCTTCAACCAGGCCTGGGTCTCCTACGCGGGCGACTTCGATCGGGGCCTCAACGCAGAGGACACCTTCAAGTTCCTCGACGGTGAATTGGGATGGAACAGCGCCCAGGCCGGATACCTCGACGGCATCCCCGTCACCTTGCTCGCGGGGACCTACTTCACCGCTGAGGGTGGCGACCCGCGCGTGTGGCCCTACGACGGCATCACCTCGCGCTACAGCGCGTGGGCGGAAGACGTCTCCGACGAAGTCATCCCCTGGCGCACCTGCTGGGAGGCACCGCTCACCCACAGCATCTTCGTTTCCGATTTCGCGAAGGCGCCCTGGGACACGGCTCTCACCTGGGCGGCCGAGTCGCTCGCGCGCGTTAACCAGGCCATCGACGAATCCGACACGGCACTCGAACAGCCCAATCGTCAGGGCTGCTGACACCTTTCAGGGGGATCTCTCTTATGAAGCGCACCATCCTTGCCGTGGCCGCCGCGGCCGTCGTCCTGGCGGGTTGCACGTCGACGACGTCCTCGGACTCCTCGAGCGCCGCACCGCAGGAGAACCGGGCCGTCGTCCTGGTCTCCGGTGGCGGGACGAGCACCCCCTTCACCACGCCGACGCAGGCGTGCAAGGACGGTGAGGGATACCAGGCCGCGGGCAACACGTACACCGACATCCGCGCCTACCTCCTCGAGATGGGCAAGCAGGTCTACACCGCCCCGGTGATGGACCAGTGGGGTCCGGTCCAAGATCCCACCGACGATCGACCCGGTCCCTTCACGGACTGTCCGATCGTGCTGCCTGAGGCGATGACGATCATGTCGACAGGCGACCTCAGTGCGGGTGGCGAGCGACTCGCGCGATTCCTCAACTACCTCAACACCGAGTACGGCATCACCGACATGGACATCGTGGGTCACTCCAATGGAGGCCTGTGGAGCCGATCGGCGATCTGGGTGCTGAAGAACACGGATTCGCCCATCACGGTGCGCTCCCTCACGATGATGGGCACGCCCAACAACGGATCTGTGCCCGGGCGTTACACGGTGGGCGAGATCACTCTGGATGACTGCGCAGGGAACGCATACTGCGAACAGGCCCTCAAGAGCTGGATTCCCTTGGCGGAGAAGCTCGACAGGGGGCTGAACGCCGAGGACACGCAGAAGTACCTCGATGGTCCCGGGGGATGGAATGCCGCCCAGGGGAACGCCCTCGATGGCATCCCGGTGACACTGATCGCGGGTACCTACTTCGAGGAGCCGGGCGGCAATCCGACGGTGTGGCCGTATGACGGCACAGTGGCTCGCTACAGCGTCTTCGGAACGGACATTCCCGATGCGATCATGCCGTGGCGTACGTGCTGGGAGGCTCCGCTCCTGCACACGATCTATCAGTCCTCAGCATTGAACGTGCCATGGGACACCGCGATGACCCACAACACTGAGGCCATCGCGCGCGTCAACCAGGCAATCGATGAAGCCGACACGGCACTCGAGCAGCCCAATCGTCAGGGTTGCTAGCGCCACCGCTAGAAGGCAGGCGGGTCGCTCGTCAGTTCCCGGCTTCGACTCGATCGGAAGGTTAATCGGCCCCCAGGGTCACCTTCTATGTGCCAGCCGGTGTCGTGGATGAGGTGATGGTGGTGCCAGCACAACCCCACGAGGTTCGATAGCACTGTGGGGCCGCCGTGTCGGTAGTAGACGATGTGGTGGACCTCGTCGATCCGTGAGCGGCAGCCGGTGAACCTGCAATGTCGGTCACGCATGAAGACGGCGCGACGTAGCGCGGGGTGAATGGTCCGTACCTTGGGCATCATCGCCACGAGTTGCCCTTGCCTGTCAACGATGAGCGGCCGCAGTGAGGCGTCGCAGGCGAGCTGGCGTGCCGCGGCTCCGGTGATCAGGGTCGTGGGTACGCCGAAACGCTCCAGCCACGCGGCCTCACCTGAGTGCTTGTCCATAAGCACCTCGAGGGGAACGGTGACATTGACGGTGGGCCGCTCTCCGGTCACGAGCGGCATCGCGAGGTCCCCCGTTGCGGCACCGGCAGCGTCGAGGACGCGCGCAAGTGCGTCGAGGTTGCGTTGGGACTTGGGGCGCGGGTCTCGGGTGACCTCGGGCTCGCCACCGGAGTCGTCGGCCTCCTCGTCGGGAGCGGGCACGTCGCGCAGGGCGGACTCGAGCATCGTCATGAAGCGCCCGCCCAACACGGGATCGAGAGTGCCGTCGATGCGCACGAAGCCATCGAGAAGCACCGAGACGTGCAGGCCCGTGGGCTGGTCTCGGTCACGCTCGTCGACGGCATCGGGATTGGCACGGTGGCACATCTGGCGCAGCCGCTGGTA
>CAYYZU010000273.1:0-3008 GCA_964476205.1 uncultured Actinomyces sp.
CCGCCACCGTGCGCTTCCACGGCAGCGTGCCCGAGCCGAGGAAGAGCTGCGACACGGGGCAGTGCGCGATCGACGTGCCGGTCTCGGCCATGCGCGCGAGCTCGGCATCGGTGCAGTGCACCGAGTGGGCCATGACACTGCGCGGACCGAGCAGGCTCTTGCCACCGACCTTGGAGCCGGGCAGGAACTTGCCGTCGTAGGTGTCGAGGTAGCTGTTGACGTCGTAGACGGCCTTGGTGCTGTCGATCTCGCCGGTGACGGGGCGGGCGTTCTCGTTGAGGTGCGAGGTGAAGTAGACGCCCTTGTCGCGGTACTCGTCGTAGAGCTCGCCGAGCGCCGCCAGAGTGGTGGGCGTCACCGACAGGCTGAAGCGCGGCACGACCGCGACATACTGCAGCGCCTCGCTGTAGGCCTCGGGGGTGAGGGGATGCCACTTCTCAATCTCCGCGCGTGTGAGATCGATGGCCTCGGCCTCGCTCGTCATGAGTCGCTCACCCGACGCCGGCCCGGTCGTCTGGATGCCGCGACCGGCGACGATGCGCAGGCCGCGATTGCGCGCCTCCTCAAAGAGGAAGTCTTCGGCGTGGGGGAACGCCGACCCGAAGATGAGGCCATTGGTCGTGCCCGCGGTGATCATGCGGTCGACCCACTCCACGGCTGCCTTCTTGGCGTAGGCCTCGTCCTCGAACTTCGACTCCGAGGGGAAGATGCAGTTGTTGAGCCACTCGAGCAGCTGGCCCCCGCCGTAGGAGTCGCCGCACCACACCTGGGGGAAGTGCATATGCGTGTCGATGAAGCCGGGCAGCAGGAAGGCGCCGTGGTGGTCGACCTGTGTGGCGCTCGCGTACTCAGCAGGGAGTTCGGTCCAGTGGCCGCACCAGGCGATCACGCCCTTGTCATCGACGACGAGGGCACCATCGGGGAAGTGGGCGAGGTGCTCGGGAGCATCGGAGACCAGCGGCGCTCCAGCGATGTGGAAGATGTGTCCGCGGTGGACGGTGGTCATGGTGCTCCTTAGGGGGGTTAGGGAAGCAACTGCGGATAGCGGGCGATGAGGACGGCGAAGATGATCACGGAGACGGCGTAGAGGCCGACGACGACGAGGGCTCCCTGTCGGGTGCGACGTGATGCCTCCACCTCGGGTGGCACGAGCCACCAGTTGAGGAGCGACGACGCCCAGGGGATCAGCAGGAAGCCGGTGATCGCCACGCTCACGGCATTGCCGATAAAGATGCCGAGCGCGGGCTCGAGGCTGAGCGCCTTGACGACGTGGTTGAGGGTGAAGACCTCGAGCATGACGATCGGATAGAGCACCAGCAGCACGATCGCGCTGAGCTTCCACGCGGGCGGTGGCTTGCCCCCCGACTCGCTCTTGGCAAACCAACTCTCGAATGCGGAGTCCGCCGGGCGCACGTCGTAGCGCTGGACGTAGGGCGCGGACTCTTCGACCAGGGCCCGGCGCTCGGGGCTATCGGTCCATGCGCGGAGATCCTCGGGCGAATCGAAGGCGACGATGGCCACCCAGTCGGCGTTGACCCCCGGGACAGGCGCTTGCACGCGCTGCCCGACGTAGCCGGGGAACTGCTGCTGCGCAGCGCCCATGCGGCCCTGCCACTCGGCGAACCAGGAGTCACTGCCCGGCTTGACGCGGGTCGTGATCACCGTCGACGCCGCGCCGGAGCGGCCGGCGTTGAGGATGACGTTGTGCACGGGCTTGGCGACTGAGTAGGGCTCAAGGCTCCGCTCGAAGGTCTCCATCGTGGCGGACTTGGACCAGGTGCGCGCCTCGTCGACGGTAGCGAAGCGCCACACGACGGTCGGGGATGTGACTGCGGTGTCGAAGTGCACCTCGGTGCCCTCGAAACCTCCCGCTGTGCCCAGGCTGTCGGTCAGGTCACCGAAGAGTCGCGAGAACTCGCGCGAGGCGCCCGCGCGAAGGCGGTATTGGACGACGAAGGAGGCGCTGGAGCCCGGGGGGGAGGCTGTCACGCCGTCATCGTGTGCGGTGCAAGGTCACCAGGGAAGTCGAATGCCCGCCCTGTGGTGCTGGCACCATGCACCTGCACTCGTGTGGGGGATCCCGCGCCTGCGAGGGGCCCGCTCGGGGCATGATGCGCAGGTGTCCGGTCGCGTCCTCATCGTCGATGACGACCCCTTTGCCCGGACGATGCTCAGCAGCGTGGTCCAGGCGCTCGGCTTCGACGTCGTCGACTCGGTCGGGTCCTTTGCCGAGGGGCTTGCCGCGGCGCGCGGGCAGGTGCCCCAGGTCGCTCTGCTCGACCTCGACCTGGGTGAGGGCCCCACGGGCATCGACCTCGCGCACGCGCTGCGCAGAGCGCTCCCGAGCATCGGGATCGTCTTCCTCTCGACCTACGCCGACCCGCGACTTCTCGGATCCGTGCCCGCGCTGCCGCCCGACTCGCTCTACCTCACCAAGCAGGAGGTGGCCGACACCTCGGTCCTCGCGGACGCCCTGCACGCCGTGCAGGACACCGGCGATGTTGCTCACTCCGCCGCTCGAGAGCAGGGGCTTGCGGAGCTCACGGATGCCCAGATCGACGTGATGCGCCTTATCGCTGCCGGCTACAGCAATGCCGAGATCGCGCGCCGTCTCGTGATCGAGGAGGCCTCGGTGGAAAAGGCGGTCATGCGCCTCATCCGCCAGCTCGACGTGCGTGCCACCCGGGCGGAGAATCAGCGCGTCATGATCGCCCAGGCCTACTTCGCCGTGAGCGGGACCCGTGTCGTCCGCCGCGACTGAGTCCCTGCCCACCCTGCGCGAACGCGTAGGCGGTCGGTGGTTTGGCTCGTGGGCCATGTGGGCAATCTCGATGCCCGCAGGGCTGCTGGTGATCACGAGTGACCTCACCACTGCCGAGTCGCCACTCGAGCTCGGGCGATGGCTGCTTGTCTGGGTGATGGCGACCGCGGTTGATGCCGTGGTCATGTGGGGGCTTCAGCGCACGGTCCTGCGCGGTCGCACGGCGCACCCCTGGCCGGTGTGGTCT
>CAYYZU010000274.1:0-2997 GCA_964476205.1 uncultured Actinomyces sp.
GCTGTTCTCACCCGCCTACGCCGACATGCTGAAGCAGATGCTGCCCGAGGACCTCTTCGTCGGCGACATCTCGGACTACCTGCACGAACACCGCTACGAAGTCGCCCGAATGATCGCCGCCGTCTGCCTTGCCCGCCGGGTCACCGGACAGCCGTGGGTACAAGCAGTCGAGTGCATCGAACTACCCGCGATCCAGGGGCTTACGGCCCAGAAGTCAATGGTCAGGCTGCAACACGCTGGGTGGGCGGACGACTTCGACCGGGCAATTGCCGATGCCTTGGCGCGCATGATCGACGCGCCGCACCCGGACTACGCCGCGCGGCGCCGAGCGGTCCAACTGAACCCCGACAAGGCGGTTCGGTGCATGCGCCGGTTCCTGTCGCACGGCTCGCACCTCGGACCCACAACCTTGGTGCCCTGGCTGTGGGAGTTCTGGGCGCACGGCTACCGGCGCACGACGCCACTGCCCAGCGAGTTGTGGCATCGAGCACGCCGCAGCTGGCTATTGGTGACCGAGCAGCTCGGAGAGAATGTGAACCCTCTGTTCAACGCGCTCGACGCAACGTTCACCATCCCGTGGAGCAGGGATGCCGCTGCCGATTCGGCTTGATCCAGGGGCAGGCGAGTCGCTCGAGAGCCTGCTTGACCGAACAGCCGCACCGATGCACACAAGCATCGCCCACCTCTTGCAGGCAATGGGTCTGGTAGCCGAAGGCGGACATACGCCGCCGTTCTTCGGGTCGGTCGCAGATGCCCAGATCACGGTGAAGCTCGCACGGGGCCTGGGCCTGTCAACCGACGCCGTGCGGCAGACCATGCTTGAGCGCTACAGCCCGAACATCCTGGACCTCGATCCACTGCGAGTCCGGCCAGCGCGAGGAGCCACGGCAGCGGTACTGCGACGGCAATGGATCTTCGTCGCGGGCACGCGCTTCTGCCCACGATGCTTGGCCGACACCAGTCAGTGGAAGGTCGAGTGGCGCCTGCCGTGGATCACCACCTGTCCCCAACACCGCGCAGTCCTTGTCTCCCACTGCCCGGGATGCGGGCTTCCTCCCCGCAGTTCCGTGACTCGTGCGAGCACACGCGTCAGCGTCGTATCTGCGGCTGTGTGTCGAAACATGACACTTGACGGAGGAGACATCTGCGGGACTCGGCTGGATCTGGTGCCCCTGTCGGCATCCGCTCCGATGGCGACCCGGACCGACGCTCACCTGCGCTGCGTCATTGAGGGTGGGCAGATGGAGCTGCTGGGGAGGCCGAGCCGACCGTTCGAAGTGCTACAGGCGTGGCGTGCCGCGGCATGCCTGGTTTCGGCGTTCAGCTCCGATCCACGCGACATGTGGCACCCCAAACGACCATGGCTCAGCCCGCCGCGAGACGCGCAGACGATGAGAAGCCTTCTCCAGCGCGCAACGCCGCTGATCGAAGCTCCGGCCGCGCACACTGCCGCGGAACTGCTTTCGGACTTCGTGCCGCGCACAACGAGGCCGAGTTCAGGATGGAAGGCACTCCTCAGGGAGAAGGCCGGCAAGGCTTCGCCTCTGACTCCAGTCATCGATGCTTTCGCCACGATGCGCGGTCGGCCCTCCAGTCGCCTGCACCACGCACGGCAGCTGGCGCTGCCAGTCCGTGATCTTCCGCTCGGAGTCATCCCACAACTGGCGTGGACATGCGCCCTCCCGCCATCGCTTTCCACGAGGCCAAGTCTGCCGATCCGCCGTGCCGTCTTCAGCCTCTCGCTCGCCCGGCTCGCAGGGAGTGCCGATTGGCTTGCGGCCGCTCAGGACCTGCAGGTGGCCCCTGCAGCGGGCCGCCGCTGGACGCGCTACACCTTTGGTGCCAGGACGGCCGCCGAGCGGACCACATGGACGACGGCGGTTGATCGGTGTGCGACCGCCCTCTCATCACAACCGCCACCATCCCGAACCCGGAGCCACTGGATTGTGACGGCGCGAGACCTGAGGCTCGGGGACGCCGCTGGGTGCGATGTCTGGGGTCTGGGCCGGTGTTCCCGCACATTCACCGGATGTGCAGGGTTGGGCATGCGGCTCGAAAACAGGTGAGTTGAGCTCGAGAACCTGGTTATCCACAGGCAGGATTGGCCCGTGTCTTCTTTGCCAGAATCGGCGCCTTCTGCGCGCGGCGAGCCCTGCCACTTGTCGGTCCGCTGTGCCACTTCCGCTGATCGCGAGCACTAGCCGCCTCCCATTCGGCAGGTTCCGACCGCCTCGGGTATAACCGAAGGATGACCGAATCCGCGAGCCGCACGATCCCACGCATCGAGCCGCTGGCTCGCCTCGTCGACGGCAAGCGGTTCCAGCTGTTCATCAGCGGGGTGATCGTCCTCAACGCCGTCGTCCTCGGCCTCGAGACCTATGTCGCGCAGGGAACTCCGGCATTCGACGTCCTCATGCGGCTCAACGACGTCTTCTATCCGGTGTTCCTCGCCGAGCGGGTCCTGCGGATCGTGTCCTACGGCCGGCAGCCGTGGAACTTCTTCCGATCCGGATGGAACATCTTCGACTTCATCGTCATCGGTGCCGCGCTCATCCCGGCACTTCGGGCTCAGGCCGAGGTCATCCGGCTCCTGCGCCTGGCCCGCATCGTGCGGCTCCTGCGCTTCCTGCCCGATGCGCGAGTCCTCATCGCCACGATGGCCAAGGCCATCCCGTCGGTCTTCTCGATGATCGTGCTCGTCGTCCTCATCCTGTTCATCTACGGGATGATCGGTGTCACGATCTTCGGCGAGGCGCTACCGACCGAGTGGGGCAACATCGGCTCGGCGATGATGACGCTCTTCATCCTGCTCACCCTTGAGAACTTCCCGACGTATCTCGAGGAGGCGCAGGAGGTCACGCCCTTCGCCACGATCTTCTTCCTCTCCTATGTGCTCATCGCCGCCTTCGTCGTCCTCAACCTGGTTCTTGGCATCGTGATCGGTGCGATGGAGGAGGCCCGCGAGGAGGAGCGGGAGCGCAAGCGGCGCGAGGAGGC
>CAYYZU010000275.1:0-2968 GCA_964476205.1 uncultured Actinomyces sp.
CCATGGACGTCGCCAAGGCAGTCGAGGACATCAAGGGCGGCAAGATCGAGTTCCGAGTGGACAAGAACTCCAACCTGCACTTCCCCGTGGGCCGCGCCTCCTTCAGCGAGGCTCAGCTCACCGACAACTACCTCGCCGCCCTCGACGAGATCCTGCGGGCCAAGCCGTCCGCCGCCAAGGGCCGCTACGTCAAGAAGGTCACCGTCTCGACCACGATGGGCCCGGGCATCCCCGTGGACCCGCAGGCGACGTCGCGTGCCGCCGGCGAGGCCACTGAGTAGGACCTACGGGGTACGGGGCCCCTACCGGCTCAGCCGTTTTGACGGCTGACCCCCGGGCCCCGTACTCTCACCCACGACCGAAGACCGCTGGTTGCAGCCCCCCGGGGCTGACGAAGGACCCACTGGGTCGCCCGCGCAGGCCGCGCCCGCCGATCACGGCGGACCTGCCCTGCGTGTGCGCCCCTCGGGTCGCCTGGCCCCCAGGGGCCGACGTAGAGGAGCAGGAGGAGCCCATGGCTCGCGAAGACAAGGCCGCCACCGTCGCGGAACTCGCAGAGGAGTTCCGGACCTCGTCCGCGGCCGTGCTCACGGAGTACCGCGGCCTGACGGTGTCGCAGATCAGCCAGTTGCGCCGTTCGCTCAAGGGCGTAGCCAACTACGCGGTCGTCAAGAACACCCTCACCAAGATCGCCGCGCGCGAGGCGGGCGTCGAGGGTCTGGACGCACTGCTCACGGGTCCGAGCGCGATCGCCTTCATCAAGGGTGATCCGGTCGAAGGCGCCAAGAGCCTCAAGAACTTCGCCAAGGACAATCCCCTGCTCGTGCTCAAGGCCGGCTACATGGACGGCCGCGTGCTCGATGCTTCGGAGATCAAGAAGCTCGCGGACCTCGAGTCCCGCGAGGTCCTGCTCGCCAAGCTCGCGGGCGCGATGAAGGCCTCCATGTCCCAGGCCGCTTCGCTCTTCGCCGCGCCGCTGTCGCAGGCAGCGCGCACGGTCGAGGCGCTGCGCGTCAAGGCTGAGGCTGATCCTTCGATCATCGGCGGCGCAGGCGCGGCCCCCTCCAAGGTCGAAGAGGCCGCAAGCGGTGTCGGCCACGCGGTCGAGGAAGCGGTCGAGGCCGTGGAGCACGCCGTGAGCGATGTCGTCGAGGCCGTGGAGCACGCTGTCGAGGGCGTCGCTCACAAGGTCGAAGAGCTGCTCCACCACGGTGACGGCGAGGCTGCCGCCACCCCCGAATCCACCAACCCCACCGAGGGCTGAGGCCCCACCAACCCCGGCCCTCGGCCGGCCAACGAAAGGACGCCACCATGGCGAAGATGAGCACCGACGAGCTGCTCGACGTGTTCAAGGAGATGACCCTCATCGAGCTCTCCGAGTTCGTGAAGGCCTTCGAGGAGACCTTCGAGGTCACCGCTGCCGCTCCCGTGGCTGTTGCTGCGGCGGCTCCCGCCGCCGGTGGCGGCGATGCTGGTGGCTCCGCCGCCGAGCAGGATGAGTTCGACGTCATCCTCGAGGCTTCCGGCGACAACAAGATCCCGGTCATCAAGGAGGTGCGCGCGCTCACGAACCTCGGCCTGAAGGAGGCCAAGGATCTCGTCGAGGGTGCACCGAAGCCGGTCCTGGAGAAGGTCAACAAGGAGACCGCCGACAAGGCCAAGGCTGCCCTCGAGGGCGCTGGCGCCACCGTCTCCGTCAAGTAGTCCACGCACGCATCCGCAAAGGGGCGCCGGGGTTCTCCCCGGTGCCCCTTTTGCATGCCTAGGGACGCAGGGAACCCCCCGATTCCCCCATGGAATCGGCCATTTCGCCCCGAAAGGCAACGCGGGGTGGTCACGGTCCGGCCTCGTCGCTTGACTCCGGGGCTTTCGGGAGCCACGATCTACCCGCGCACCACCTCTGGGGTCGGGTTTCCCCGATGCCAAGCCGAGGAACGCGCCCGCCCCCGGGGGCCTGTCGCCCTGGGGACCGTTGCACCGTCGATCGCTGTGCGATCGACACGGCCAGGGCGCGCTCGATGGCTGGCGTTGAGGCCCCCCGGGGGTCGACAGCGGCGTGCCCAGAGGGTATGCTGCCGCTTTGCGCTGCTTCCGTCCGGTTTGACGCCGGCGATGCCGCGCGTCCCGGCACACGTGGAAGGACCCCTCTTGGCCGCCTCGCGCTCCACTGATCTGTCGCCCCAACTGCACCGCGCATCCTTTGCCAAGATTCGAGAGCCGCTGGCTGTCCCGGACCTCCTGGCCCTGCAGACGGCCAGCTTCGACTGGCTCCTGGGCAACGAGGCCTGGCGCGCCCGTGTGGACGCCGCGATCGCCGAGGGCCGTAAGGACGTCCCCACGACGTCCGGCCTCGAGGAGATCTTCGAGGAGATCAGCCCCATCGAGGACTTCTCGGGGACCATGTCGCTGTCCTTCCGCGACCATCGCTTCGAGCCGCCCAAGTACACCGCCGATCAGTGCATGGAGAAGGACTTCACCTACTCCGCGCCGCTCTTCGTCACCGCGGAGTTCATGAACAACGAGACCGGCGAGATCAAGTCGCAGACGGTCTTCATGGGCGAGTTCCCGCTGATGACCAAGAAGGGCACCTTCATCATCAACGGCACGGAGCGTGTGGTCGTGTCGCAGCTCGTGCGCTCTCCGGGTGTCTACTTCGAGCGCACTCCGGACAAGACCAGCGACAAGGACGTCTTCGTCGCCAAGATCATCCCCAGTCGCGGTGCGTGGCTGGAGTTCGAGGTCGACAAGAAGGACCTCGTCGGGGTGCGCGTCGACCGCAAGCGCAAGCAGCCCGTGACCATCTTCCTCAAGGCCCTTGGCTGGACCTCCGAGGAGATCCGCGAGCGCTTCGGTGCGTACGAGTCGATCATGCAGACGCTCGAGAAGGACCACGTCGAGACCCAGGACGAGGCACTCCTCGACCTCTACCGCAAGCTCCGTCCGGGCGAGCCCCCCACGCTGGAGAACG
>CAYYZU010000276.1:0-2955 GCA_964476205.1 uncultured Actinomyces sp.
CGCGAAGGGCACGGGCCACGCGAAGGGCACGGGCCGGGCGGCCCCGGCATGCACGGCCCTGAGGCAGACATGCTCCACGGTGAGGGTGTGATCGAGGACGCTGACGGCTCCTTCGTCACGGTGCGCATGCAGGAAGGCGATGTCACCGCCGTTTCGGCCACGTCCATCACCGTGAAGAGCGCCGATGGATACACATCGACGTACGCGCTCAATGACAAGACCATCGTCGAGCGCGATGGCGAGGATGCTGCACCGCAGGTCGGTGACACCGTGCATGTCCGTGGCACCGTGACGGGCAGCACTGCCACCGCAGACATGGTGCATGCGCTCTCCCCGGAGAAGGCAAAGGAGCTCGAGGAGCACCGGTCCGCGATGGAGGACTGGATGTCCGAGCGTCCCGAAGGACCCGGGCGAGCCTGAGCGGCGAGGGATCCCTCCGATCAGACGGGCAGCGCGCCCAGGATCGGAGGGATCCCACCCCCGCCCTGGAACGGGTTGCTCAACTCGACGGTCATGTAGAAGAGCAGGCCGTACGTCGCTCCCATGATGCCGATGAGGACCAGGTTGATCCGCCTGCGCGCCGGCTGGAATGCCGCCGTCATGCCCAGGCTGATGACGCCGAGGAAGATGACGACCACTACGAGGCTCTCCGCGTTGCCGTTGGGCACATCCCCGAGACGGTCATTCGCGGCGATGAGCATCTCATCGAGGGACGAGTAGAGCGGATCCCAGATGACGAGTTCGCTTGCCCCGAGACTCAGGGACTCTCCGACGGCCGCGTAGAGGACGGCCGACGCCTCTGCTTGCGCGGCGTAGGCACCCGATCCATCTCCCCGCTCCATGAGGGGCCACTCTTGCTCGACCACGATCCTGCGGTACTCCTCGACGGCCGCCACCATGCCATCCCCGCCGACATCCGCGGGAAGTTGCTGTGCACTTGCCAGAGCACGACTGAAGTACTGGGCCTCGAGGTGCGTCGCAGCATCGGCACTTCGATAGTTCAGGACGAATTGACCGACCGTGAAGGTGAAGAGGAAAACGAATCCGACGCTGGTGACCTGGATGATCCGCCCACTGAGGTGGTAGGACGCGGGCGGCTTGGGCGACGCGTCTTCGTCGTCCCTCTCCGGCTCCTCGGCAAGCTTGAGCAACTGGCGATGGAGAGCCCAGACAAGCAGCACGCTGATGCCCGCGGTGACCACCATCGAGGCAGCCAGCTGGATCCACACGGGTGTGTTCATCGCGTACTCGGCGTAATCCACGGGCACACAATGGCAGACGCGCGCTCACCACAGGGGCGTCACTCAACGACAGCGGCTGAGGGTCCACCGGGGGTCGATTTGCCGACGAGCCGGACATCTGGTTGAATTCTCAACTACATCGCCGGCCCGCCGGCCCGACAGTCCCTGGAGGACCGACATGAGCACTGACCTCGCCGCCACGACCGGCACGTGGGAAATCGACCCCACCCACTCCACCATCGGGTTCGTCGCCCGTCACGCCATGGTCGCGAAGGTGCGCGGTGGCTTCTCCGACTTCACCGGCACGCTCACCCTCGACGGCGCAGATCCTGCCAAGTCCTCGGCGAGCCTCACCATCGTCGCCTCGAGCTTCTCGACCAACAACCCCGAGCGCGACGCCCACGTGAAGTCCGCAGACTTCCTCGACGTGGAGCAGTTCCCCACACTCACGTTCGTGAGCAAGGCCGTCACCCAGAAGGGCGATGATGAATTCATCGTCACAGGCGACCTCACGATCCACGGCGTCACCAAGCCCGTCGACGTGAAGTTCGAACTCCAGGGCACGAGCCAGGATCCCTGGGGCGGCACGCGCATCGGATTCGAGGGCAAGGCCGAGATCAGCCGCAAGGAGTTCGGCCTCGTATGGAACGTCGCACTCGAGACCGGTGGTGTGCTCGTGGGCGACACCATCAAGCTCGAGCTCGATGTCGAGGCCGTCAAGAAGTAGACGCTTCCTCCAGCACACCACGGCCGGCCCCGGTCGTCCGATAACGTCGCACCATGACGATGTCGGCGGCCGGGGTCGGCCTTGCTACGTGGTGGGCGAGCGGTCCTCTGGACGTCTGGTACCCCCAGCCATCCCTGGGAGACCAGGCACCGCCCGTGCCCGGACTCGATGCCGCGGCCCGACCCGATGACATTCGCGGAGTCGAGGTGCGCACCGTGCGCACGGTCATCGAGGACCTCCAGGCCCCGCCCGCCGACGTGGCTGATGCCTATCTCAGGCTTCACCTGCTCTCCCATCGGCTCGTGCAGCCCCGCACGATCAACCTCGACGGCATCTTCGGGATCCTCCCCAACGTCGCCTGGACGACACGTGGACCGGTCGCCCTTGACGAGCTCGGGTCAGCGCGACTACGCGCACGCACGCACGGCGAGCACCTCGTCGTGCTCGGCGTAGATCGATTCCCGCGCATGATCGATTACGTCGTCCCGTCAGGCGTGCGTATCGCCGACGCCGACCGCGTGCGCCTCGGCGCTCACCTGGCTGAGGGCACGGTCGTGATGCACGAGGGCTTCGTCAATTTCAATGCGGGCACTCTCGGCACGTCGATGGTCGAAGGTCGCATCTCGGCCGGTGTCGTCGTCGGTGACGGGTCCGACATCGGCGGCGGTGCATCGATCATGGGCACGCTCTCGGGCGGGGGCCAGGAGATCATCAGCGTGGGACGCGGCTGCCTCATCGGCGCCAATGCCGGAATCGGCATCAGCCTCGGCGACAACTGCATCGTCGAGGCGGGCACCTATGTCACCGCGGGTGCCCGCGTGACCCTCCCGGACGGCGAGCAGGTGAAGGCACGCGACCTTTCCGGCGTCTCCGGGATGCTCTTCCGCCGCAATTCCACTACGGGAGCACTCGAGGCGCTCCCCCGGAGCGGCACCTGGGGCGGCCTCAACTCCGCCCTGCACGCCACGGACTAGGGGCCTCCCCCAC
>CAYYZU010000277.1:0-2953 GCA_964476205.1 uncultured Actinomyces sp.
ACCGCCTTCATATGAGATGCCTTCACCGTAGATGATGTCGAATTCGGCCTGCTTGAACGGCGGGGCGACCTTGTTCTTCACGACCTTCACGCGGGTGCGGTTGCCCACGGCCTCCGTGCCGCCCTTGAGCGTCTCGATGCGACGGACGTCGAGTCGGACCGACGCGTAGAACTTCAGCGCCTTGCCGCCGGTCGTGGTCTCGGGCGAACCGAACATCACGCCGATCTTCTCGCGCAGCTGGTTGATGAAGATGGCCGTGGTGTTCGTGTTGCTCAGTGCACCCGCCATCTTGCGCAGCGCCTGGCTCATGAGCCGCGCCTGCAGGCCCACGTGGCTGTCGCCCATCTCGCCCTCGATCTCAGCGCGCGGCACGAGCGCCGCGACGGAGTCGATGACGATGAGGTCGACGGCACCCGACCGCACGAGCGTGTCCGCGATCTCCAGCGCCTGCTCGCCCGTATCGGGCTGTGAGACGTAAAGGCTGTCGAGGTCGACTCCGAGACGCTGCGCGTAGGTCGGGTCGAGGGCGTGCTCAGCGTCGATGAAGGCCGCAATGCCGCCCTGGGCCTGGACGTTGGCGATGGCGTGGAGCGCAACGGTGGTCTTGCCGCTGGACTCGGGGCCGTAGACCTCGACGATGCGCCCACGGGGCAGGCCGCCGATGCCGAGAGCGACGTCCAGCGCGATCGAGCCGGTCGGGATGACGGCGACAGGCGCGCGGCCCTCCTCGCCAAGGCGCATGACCGAGCCCTTGCCGAACTGGCGCTCGATCTGGGCGAGGGCCGCATCAAGGGCCTTCTCGCGGTCACTGCTGGCGACAGCAGTGGGGTTGGGGATGTGCTGCTTGGCGGCCATGGCCTCTCCTTGTCTCACCGCCGGGGGCCCGGCGCCTTGGTCTTGTAGGTGGAGCGACCGTAGGACGGGGGTCCGACAGTGGCTCCTAGCGCCGGTGGGGCTGTGGAGAGTGGCGCCGGGACACACGCTAGAACGAACAGGTGTTCGAACTCCAGCGACACGCCGAATCGATGACCGGGCTACCTGCGTCCCCTAGATTGTCAGACAAAGCGGGAAGGGATGTCATGGAGAGGTTCGAAGGCCAGACGGTGGTCGTCACGGGCGCGGGCGGCGGCATCGGCACCGAGATTGCCCGGCGCTTCGCCCGCGAGGGCGCGCACGTGATCGCGTGTGACGCCACCCTGGAGTCTGCGCAGCGCACGGTCGACGTCATCACGCGAGACGATGGCAGCGCATCCCCTGCTGGCTTCGACGTCTCCGACCGCGACGAAGTGAATGCCTTCGCGCGCGACGTGTTGTCCCAGCACGAGCGGGTCGACGTACTCGTCAACAACGCCGGCATCAACCGGCGCGGATCATTGCTGGACATCTCCGATGACGACTGGCGCGCGACGATGAGCGTCAACCTCGACTCGATGTACTACATGTGCCGTGTGTTCCTGCCGGGGATGGTGAACGCCGGCCGGGGTGCGATCGTCAACACGGGATCGCAATGGGGCCTCTCCCCCGCACCAGGTCATATTGCCTACAACGTCTCCAAGGCCGCGGTGATCGCGTTCTCGCAGAATCTCGCGCGCGACTACGCACCGAGCGGCGTGCGCGTCAACGTCGTGTGTCCCGGGGAAATCCTCACCCCCATGGTCGAGGCTGGCCTGGCGCAGAAGGGCATCCCCGTCGCCGACCTGGCGGCCAAGGTGCCCTACGGCCGCCTGGGGAAGCCCGAGGAGGTGGCCGCCCTCGTGGCCTTCCTCGCCTCCGACGAGGCGGCGTACATGTGCGGCTCGGTCGTGGAGATCACCGGCGCCCAGGCGGTCTGCTGAGACTGTCGTTAGGCCGACGCCCTCGCCCTGCCCCAAGCGACCACAAGCAGTGCCAGAGCCAGCACGGGAACGGCCGCTACAGCGCACAGCACCGCATACGACGAGAAGGCGACGACGAGGCCCGCAACGGCTCCCCCGATAGCTCCGGCACCGTTCATCACCAGGTCGGACAGACCCTGCACCGACGGCCTCTGCACCGGCCCGACGTCGTCGACCAACAGGGTCGATCCGGCGATGAGCGTGCATGACCACCCGAGGCCGAGCAGGAAGAGTCCGATTCCGAGCAGCACGACCTGATCGCCCGCGGCGAAGCCCGAGATGAGGCACGAGGCGAGGAGGATGACGACGCCGGTGACGATGACAGGGATGCGGCCGAAGCGGTCGACGCCCCAGCCCACGACGGGCGAGAACGCATACATCCCCGCGACATGGACGCTGATGACGAGTCCGATCAGCGTCAGCGTCACGTCGACGTGCGCCATGTGGATCGGCGTCATCACCATCACCATGACCATCGCGACATGGCCGATGGCGATCGCGCTCATGCCGAGGAGGGCACCGCGGTTGCCACGCAGATGGGCAAGGCCATCGCGCAGGCGTGGCTTGGCCACCTCGCGCTGCGCCTCGGCGTCAGCCTGCGCGCGCATCCTGGCGGCGAGCACGTAGGGATCCGGGCGTAGGAAGATGAGCAGCACGAGCACTGCGATGGCCAGAGTGAACGCCGTGACGACGTAGGGTCCGGCGAGCTCGGGCAGGCCCAGCGACAGGCCCAGCCAGCCCGCGGGCTGGAGCAGGTTGGGCCCGAGGACCGCTCCGATGGTGCCGGCCCACACGACGTAGGACAGCTGCTGGCCGCGCCTGTCCTCCTGCGCCAGGTCGACCGCCGCATAACGAGCCTGGTAGCCCGACGCCGAGGCCACGCCCACGAGCAGGCAGCCGATCAGGACGAGGACGATGTTGAGCCACACCGCCCCGGCGATGACCACCAGCGCGCCGATGGCGCCCATGCCGTAGCCGAGCGTCAGCGACGCACGACGGCCCTTGGACAGAGCCACGCGCGCGAGCGGGAGAGCAAGCAGCGCTGCGCCCAGCACCCCGAAGGTCTGTGCGAGTCCGGC
>CAYYZU010000278.1:0-2949 GCA_964476205.1 uncultured Actinomyces sp.
CGAGGCCGGCGGTGGCGACGGTCGCCGTGAGCTCATGGGCGTCCAGGCCCCGAGTGATGAAGGATGCGATCCGCGGCTCGTCCTCGGCGAGCAGGACCCTAGCCATCGGTCCTCCTGGGCAGGGTGAGGATGAACGTCGCTCCGCCACCGTCGGTGTCCTCGTATCGCACGCGACCCCCGTGGGCTTGCGCGATCGCTGAGACGATGGACAGTCCCAAGCCAGCACCGTCCCCACCCGACGACACAAATCGATCGAAGATGCGGTCTTGATCCGACTGCGGGATGCCCGGTCCGGTGTCCCGGACCCAGAACCGCACCTCGTCGCTCGTCAGCTGGCTGCCGATGCCGATCTCGTCACCTGCGTGCGTGTGCTTGACCGCATTGTCGACGAGTTGGACGAGTGCCTGCGTGACGCGCTGGCGATCGACACGGCAGGTGCCGTCGGTCTCCGCATCGAGGACCCACCTACGGTCTGCCAGGGTGTGCGCCCGCGTGAAGATGTCATCGGTGATGTCATTGCATGGCACGTCCTGGACCTGGACGAAGCCCGGCTGGGTCGACTTGGTCAGGGTCTGAAGGTCGTGGACTATGCGGGCCATCCGGTCAACCTCCTCCAGCGCGACGGCGGTGCCCTCGAGGCGATCCTCCGGTCGGGACTGCATGAGCTCGAGGTTGCCCCGGATGATGGTCAGCGGCGTGCGCAACTCATGACCGGCATCGTCCACGAAGGCACGCTGAGCGGCAAACGCCTTGTCGAGACGGTCCAGCATGCCGTTGAAGGAGTCGGCGAGATCATCCAGCTCGTCACCCCGCCCGGATAGGGGGATGCGTCGGCCGAGCTGCTCGGCGCTGATCTCGCGAGCGGTCCCGGCCATCTGTCGAACGGGCGCCAGGACCCGGCCGGCGACGAACCATCCGATGATCGTGGCCATGACGAGTGCGGCGATGGAGAGCAGTAGCCAGGTGGTGAGCGAATCCTCGATGTCCTTGCTTTCCAGGTCGCGGAAGATGCCGACGACGAGAGCGCCCTGCGAGGTGGAGCCGTCGACCGACACGGGCACGGCCACGTAGCGCACATCTCCGGCGACCGTGGGCAGATCGCCGTACGACACTCCCGTGAGCCCGGATACCTCGTTGACCAGCTCCGGCAACCCATCCAGTCGGACCGGGGGAGTGTCGCCAGTCCGGGCTACCACCACCCCGTCCACGACGGCGAACATCGTCTCGTTGGCATCGGGGATACTGCGTGAGAGGTACTGCCGCAGGAGCGCCCCGGGATCGGCGAAGGGCTGTCCGGTGGAGGGGTCCCTGCCCTCGTCGGCCAGGAGCCGCAATTCGGACACCTCGCCGACCAGCTCCTGGGTAATGCCGTCGTTGAGCCGGTCCAGGAGTACCGCCCGAGTAGTGATCCACGAGAGGGCCAAGACGAAGGCGGCTGGCAGCAGGATCCACCCAAGGATGCGCAGGCGGGACGATCGGCTCCTCGCCGTTCGCCCGCTGCTGCCCTCACCGGATGAGGTAATCGAAGTCCTCCTCGATCGCGTCGCCGTCGCCATCCACGAGAATGCCATTCCCATCCCCGGCCATCAGCATGCCCCGGAGCTCCTGCGACCGGCTCAGCGGTGAGTCCAAGGCGATGCTCACGGGTTGGACGCCGGGTGTCACGGGGACCTTGGCAACCACTCGGCCCTTCTCATCGAGGACAACGAGGGTCACTCCCTGCAGGCTCGTGGAGAGGGATTCCACGACGATCCGTGTACCGTCCCCTCGCTGATCGTCGATGTCCAAATCGGCACGAGGATCAACGAGGGAAGGCGCGCTGGTGCCGGGGTCCGCAGATGTGTCGCCGGGCGGCGCGCTGGGCGTGCTCATCACCGCCCCCGACCCCAGCACGATTCCCGGCTCCCTCGTGCTCTCCTGACTCGACGAAACGCTGCCGGCGCATGCAGCGACCGAGAGGAACAGGAAACCGCACATCGAAATGATTCCGCCGCCTCTGGCCAGTGAGCGCCGGTCCATCAGATGCGCCCTGATGCCTTGCAGGTCTGCCCTGAAGCCGAGGTGGCTTTGACCGTGATGCGATCCGTGCCGGCGCGATCGCGCAGGATCCACTGGGCATCGGCGTCTCCTTCGTAGTCGGTGATGACGCGGACCGACCGCTTCGCGGTGCCGTTGTGTGTCAGCGTCACCGTCCAGCGCTCCCCGGCCCGAGCGCGCTCGATGTCGAAGTCGACCTCCAGTGAGCCATACTCGCGCTCCAGGGACAGGTCCCACCAGGCGCCTGCTGTGCACGTGCCGGTCTTCTGAGTTTCGAACGCCGGAAGTGCCTGGGCTGCGGGGGCTGCGACCAGGGCCAATCCTGCGGTGAAACTGCCCGCTGCGATCAGCGCAACTGCCTGGGTGAGCTTGCGTGCCATGACGACCTCCATGTACTCCGTGCCGACCCTCGCGGCCGACAGGGAGATCTCACCAACCGAGAGTGAGACATCCATGAGGAGAGGATGAGAACTTCCTCATCCACACAAAGGAAGGGGCCCGCACCTTCCAGTGCGGGCCCCTTCCTTCGTTCAATCGGGGAGGACGCCGATCAGGCGCCGCCCTCCTTGAGCTCCACCGTGATGGGCGTGAAGTCATCGCCCGTCGTGTTGAGCCCCTCCGCCGTGAGGGCCGCATTGGCCGCCTCGGCGTACTGGTTGGTGTAGGCACTCGCCGGGGGCTCGGCCGTGATGACCGTCAGCCCGTCGAGGTTGGGCGTGTTGAGCGAGATGTCGACCGTCTGCTGCCATGCGGCAGCATCGATGATGCCGATGCCCGCCGGCGACGGCCAGATGAGCTTGTTGACCTCGTTCATCATCCACAGCTGGTGGCTCGCGCCGAGCTTTGAGCCGTTGGCCGTGATGATCTGCGCGCACTCCTCGGGATTGTCGCGGCAGTAGATCCAGCCCTTGA
>CAYYZU010000279.1:0-2937 GCA_964476205.1 uncultured Actinomyces sp.
GCGTGCTCGTGCTCGGCAGTCTCGCGGAGACGGCAGTGACCTACGGCCTCCTCCTCGTCGGTCTCGACGGCCTCGCCGCCAATCGCCTCGTCATCGTCGTTGGCGCGGCGGTGCTCATCGTGCTCATGGTGGTACTCGCGATCGTCGGCTCGGACTCCTCGATCCGCCTGCAGAGCGTGCTCACCTACGTCCAGATCGGCATCCTGCTGGCCTTCGGTGGCTTCGCTTTCTACACCGCGACCCAGTACGGCCTGCCGTCCTTCACTTCCGAGTGGGTCAATCCCCTGGAGTACGGCGTATCGCCGCTGGTGGCCGCCATGCTGCTCGGCGTCTTCGCCTTCTGGGGATGGGAGGCAGCGACCAATCTCAGCGAGGAGTGCCGCAAGCCCTCGGACGCGGGCAAGGCGGGCCTCCTCTCGACGGTGATCCTGCTCGTCACCTACGTCCTTGTGGCGATTTCCGTCGTGCTCTACCTCGGGCAGTCCGACTTCTTCCCTGTCGGGGAGTCGGGTCTGGCGCTCGTCGACATGTCGGGAAGCGTCTTCGGCCCGATGGCCTTCCTCGTGCTGCTCGCCGTGGCGACGAGCGCGCTGGCATCGACGCAGACGACGATGGTGCCGGGCTCGCGAGCCGTGCTGTCGATGGCACGACGCGGTGCGCTACCGGCGAAGCTCGGGTTGGTCAGCCCCCGCTTCAAGACGCCCTACGTCTCGCTCGCGATGCTGGCTACCATCGCGGCCACGTGGTACATCTTCGTGAGCTCGATCTCCGAGACCGCGATGCTCGACACGCTGTCGTCACTCGGCATTCTCGTCGCCTTCTACTACTCCCTCACCGGCATCGCGTGCGTTGTCTACTACCGCCGCCATGTGCGCCAGTCGGTCAAGGGCTTCCTCATGGTCGGCGTGGGCCCGATTCTGGGCTCGCTGGGGCTCGCCTTCATGCTCGTGGCAGCGGTCCAGTCGTTGTGGGACCCGGCCAACTCCGCCAGCGGCGTTGCGTGGGCTGGGCTGTCACCACCGCTTGTCATCGCGGCCTTCATGTTCGCTCTGGGGGTCCTGGCGCTGATCATCCGTCGCATCACGGCGCCGGCATTCTTCACCTCGACGCCTCCCGAACGAGCCGACGTACTCCATCCACCCTTCGTGCTTGATGCCGAGAGGCCTCCGCCCCACGGCGGCATCGCAGTGGACTGCAATGACGAGTCGCACGTCATCACGCGCATGCTCGACGAGCGCATCACGCCTGAGCTTGATCGCGCGACTCCGCTCTATCTCGTCTTCGGTGTCGAGCCGGGTGACATCTCGGGAGAGGAGTACGCCGCGACGCGCGAGGCACTCGAGGAGGACGGTGCACGGATCCTCAGCGATGTGCGCCGCTATGCCCGATCACGGGGCATGACGGAGGTCTTCAAGATGTACGACGCCTCGCATGCGACCCAGTCTGTCGAGCACGTGGCGCAACTGATGGGCGCTTCAGCGATCTGGTCACCGCACCGGATGAGCGCGCTCGACTGAGGTCAGATTCGCGCGACGGCGCGCTCGACGAGCGCGGCCATCTGCGCACCCATCTCGATCCCCGCGGCGGTCAGAGCCTGCGGGACCAGTGACGTCTCCGTCATCCCGGGAGCGACATTGACCTCGAGGAACCACGGGGTGCCCTCGGCGTCGATGATGAGATCCGAGCGCGACCAGTCGCGCAGGCCCAGCGTCTCGTGCGCCGTGAGCGCGGCCTCGGCGGCGGCCTTCGCGACAGCGTCGTCGAGCCGTGCGGGCACGTGGAACTCGGTCGTGCCCGCGGTGTAGCGCGCGGCGTAGTCGTAGAACCCGCCGTCGGGCGCGATCTCCACCGCCGGCAGGGCGACCGGACCATGAGGAGTCTCGACGACGCCGACAGCCACCTCCGTGCCGTCGACGAAGCGCTCAAGCATGGCCACGTCGCCGTAGGCAAAGGCACCCACCATCGCGCCGGGCAGATCACTAGCGGCGCGCACGATGCTCACACCGAGCGCCGAGCCGCCGCGCGCAGGCTTCACCACGAGGGGGAACCCGATGCCACGCTCGAGCGCTGCCATTACCCCGGGGGCGCCCAGCTCGCGGAAGGTCGCGTGCGGCAGTGCCACCGCCTCAGGCGTCGCGACACCGGCGCGGCGTACCAGCGTCTTGGCCACCGGCTTGTCGAAGGCCAGGCGTGACGCCGCTGCCCGCGAGCCGACGTAGGGCAGGCCCAGGCACTCGAGCACATCGCGCACCGCGCCGTCCTCCCCCGCGCTGCCATGCAGCAGGGGCACGACACAGTCCGGTGCATCGGCGGCCAACTCGGCGAGCAGGGTGGCATCGACATCGCGCTCGATCACCTGCCAGTCGGGACGCGCCGTGCGCAGCGCCTCCGCGACGCGTCGGCCCGAGCGCAACGAGACGTCGCGCTCGGCCGAGAGGCCGCCGGCGAGGACGAGCACCTGCATGCGTGACTCCTAAAGCAGATCGGGTGCGGGGTTGGCCGGGCCGGCGCCATCGCGCAGCACGTGACCGGTGCCGAAGGTGTGCGCGATCTCGAGCTCGGACTCGATGACGCCCGAAAGGCGGCGCACGCCCTCGCGGATGCGATCAGCATCGGGGTAGCAGTAGGACAGGCGCAGGCTCTGCGAGCCCTGGCCGTCGACGAAGAATCCCGTGCCCGGCACGTAGGCGACGAGCGCGGAGATCGCGCGCGGCAGCATCGCCTTGGCGTCGAGCCCGTGCGGGAGTGTGACCCAGGAGTAGAAGCCACCCTGCGGCCGCGTCCACGTCGTGCCCGCGGGCATGAGTTGGTCGAGTGAGTCGAGCAGCGCATCGCGGCGCTCGCGGTAGAGCTCGCGGAAGACCTTGACCTGCTCGCGCCAGGGCTGGGTGGCGAGGTATTCGCTCACGGTGAGCTGGGCGTAGTTGGACGGGCACA
>CAYYZU010000280.1:0-2932 GCA_964476205.1 uncultured Actinomyces sp.
GCAAGTGGGCCCACTACGCCCCCGGCAACATGGGCGTCGACGTCGTGCTCGCCACCCTGGGCGAATGCGTCGAGTCGGCCAGGACGGGCAAGGTCACCTGGAACCGGGAGCTTTTCACATGAGCGCGATCACGGGCTGGCGCGTGACCTCGGGCGAGGCTTCCGGCGCGGTGCTCAAGCTCGACGAGCCCGTGTCCTTCTGGGGTGGCATCGGCCCCGACGGCGACATCATCGACGTCCACCACCCGCAGCATGGCGCGGTCGTAACGGGGCGCATCCTCGTCATGCGCTCGGGGCGTGGCTCGAGCTCGGGTACCTACGTGCTCGCCGAGCTCCTGCGCCTGGGCATCGCCCCCGCGGGCATCGTCCTGACCGAGCCCGACGGCATCATCGCGACCGGCGCGCTCGTGGCCGCTGAGCTCTACGACACCGCGATGCCCATCGTCACGGTGAGCGAGGCCGACTATCAGCGCATTGAGGACGGCGTGAGCATGTCCATCTCCATGGACGGGGATGACGTCATCCTCGCCCTCGACACCTGATCTTCGCGCGCATGGCCGGTCGCAATCTCGTCAACTTCGATCGCGTATCGAAGGCGTTCGGGGAGCGCCCCTTGCTCGACGACGTCTCGCTCGGGGTAGGTGAGGGCGAGCGCATCGCCGTCGTGGGTCGCAATGGCGCGGGCAAGAGCACGCTGCTCAATCTCATGGGGGGCCTCGTCCAGCCGGACTCGGGTCGCGTCACGGTGGGATCCGGCGTCCACGTCGGCACCGTCTCGCAGTCTGAGGCATTCGATGCCCAGATGACGGTCGCCGAGTACGTCGTACCGGGTCAGGACGCCCACCAGTGGGCGAGCGACCCCGCGATCCGGAGCATCTTCGACGGACTCCTCGGCGGCTTCGACGAGGCCCTCCTCGATCGCCGGCTCGGCCAGATGTCGGGAGGCGAGCGGCGGCGCGTCCAGCTCGCCCGGGCCCTGATCGCCGACCTCGACCTGCTCCTGCTCGACGAGCCCACCAACCACCTCGACGTCGAGGTAGTGGCGTGGCTGGCCGATCACCTCGCCTCGCGTCCGCGCCTCTCGATCGTCATCGTCACCCACGACCGGTGGTTCCTCGATGCCCTGTGCGATCGCACGTGGGAGGTCGTCGATGGCGGGGTGGAGGAGTACGACGGGGGCTATTCGGCCTTCGTGCTGAGCAAGGCCGAGCGCGCGCGCCAGGCAGCTGCCTCGGAATCACGCCGCCAGAACCTCCTGCGCAAGGAACTCGCGTGGCTGCGCCGGGGCGCGCCTGCGCGGACGACGAAGCCGAAGTTCCGCGTCGATGCGGCCAATGAGCTCATCAAGGGCGAGCCCGCGCCGCGCGATGACGTGCAACTGCTCGCCTTCGCCAATGCACGCCTGGGCAAGACGGTGTTCGAGTTCCATGACGTGACCGTCGCGGCAGGGGAGCGACCGCTCGTCGATCACCTCACCTGGGATGTCGGCCCCGGTCAGCGCGTGGGGATCCTCGGTTCCAACGGCACGGGCAAGACCTCGCTCATCCGCACCATGCTCGGCGAGATCTCCCCGGGCGCCGGCTCCATCACCACAGGCAAGACGGTCAAGCCGGCGTACCTCTCGCAGCATCTGGAGGAGCTCGACCCGTCCTGGCGCGTGCTTGAGGCGGTGGAGCGCGTGGCGACCCGGGTCGACCTGGGCAAGGACCGTGAGCTCACCGCCAGCCAGCTCTGCGAGCGCCTCGGCTTCGGCTCCGATGGCCAGTGGACTCCCGTGGGCGACCTGTCGGGCGGTGAGCGGCGGCGACTGCAGCTCACGCGGCTGCTCATGAGCGGGCCCAATGTGCTCGTGCTCGACGAGCCGACCAATGACTTCGACGTGGAGACCCTGACGGCGCTCGAGGATCTGCTCGATGGCTTCGCCGGCACGCTCATTGTGATCTCGCACGACCGCTACTTCCTCGAGCGCGTGTGCGATGACTTCTATGCGCTGCTCGGCGATGACCGGTTCACTCATCTCACCGGCGGCGTGGAGGAGTACCTCGAGCGCATGGGCGCACGCCAGGCAGCCAAGCCGGTGGGAGATCAAGCGGAGGCGGTGCCCAAGGTCAACGCGAAGCAGGCGAAGCAGGACCGGCGTGCGATCGAGAAGGAGATGGCGCGCGTGGAGCGTGCGATCGCCAAGATCGACGATTCCGAGCGCGCCCTGCACGAGCAGATGGCAGAGGCTGCTACCGATCACTCTCGGCTATCAGACCTCAATCGAGAGTTGCAGGAGTCCGGTCAGCGCAAGGCCGACCTCGAAGACGAGTGGATGCGGCTGGCCGCCGACCTCGAAGGCTGAATCACCATCGTCCTGCAGGCTCCTAGTGAGCCAAGCCCAGGAACACCAGGATTCGTCGTTCGAGTTCGATCATTTGCACTGAATCCAGTTGGCCGACAACGGGACCGACGCTGCTCCGGCGGACCGTCGTGACCTTGTCGACCATCGCAAAACTGGGCTCATCGATTCCCGTGGTCGGGTCAGCGGGGATAGGCAGCCGCAACAGCGGAGCATCAGCAGGTGATGTGGTGAAGGGGCAGACAGTGACGGAGTCCGTGCCGCGGAAGAGATCGTCCTGGAGGATGACTGCTGGTCGTGGCTTGCTGGCGTACACGCCTCCGGCCACGAGCACGATGTGGCCTCGCCTGGCCTCCGGGTCGGTCACGCGTTGTTGTCCCCGGACACGTCATCCCAGGAAGCAGCAACAGCTTCGATGAACTCTTGGTCGTCAGCGTGCTGATCCGCCAGGGCGACCGCGCGCGACTGCCTGAGCGCTTCGTCGGCGAAAGCTTCCGAGCGCACGTCGGGCACCCATACCTGGATCGGACGCAGGCCCTGGGCGCGCAGCCGCTTGCGGTGCTCAGCGACGCGGTCTTTCACGGACATGCTC
>CAYYZU010000281.1:0-2903 GCA_964476205.1 uncultured Actinomyces sp.
AGGCCGAGGGGCGGTGCATGCAGGTGACGGCGTACGGCGACAACAGCAACCCCGGGCGGTCCGCCCCAGGTCGACGCCCGGCCCCACAGGATCGACCAGTCCGCCGGGGGATCATCGCGCCCGAGGGTGACCGAGGCATCGACGAGCAGCGGGACTCCGGCCTCGGTGCTGGCGGTCGCGACCTCGGCCACGGGCTGGCGGGTGCCGACCTCGTGGTTGGCCGTCTGGAGCACCGCGAGGGTGGCTCCCGGCAGGGCTTGCAGATAGGACGTGAGGTCCACCCGAGCGGCCCGGTCGACCCCCACGATGTCCGCCCGCCCTCCCCGCGCCACGAGGTCATCGGCCTCAGCCAGGACGCTGCTGTGCTCGACCGCGGAGCACACCAGGCGCCCCAGGGCCCCCGACCCTTCGAAGAAGGACCGGATGACGAGGGGGAGTGCCCCCTCGGCGACGAGTGTCACCTCATCCGGGCGGGCACCGATGCGGGCGGCCACGGACTCCCGGGCCGAGTCGCGGAGCAGGGCCGCTCGACGGCCTTCGCGGTAGAGCCGCGCTGGGTCCGCCCAGCCGGCGTCGGCGGCCACGGCCCACGCCTCCCGGGCCGCCGGATTGAGGGGCTGCCCGGACGCGGCATCGAGGAATCCAGCAGGCGGGGCGGGGTCGGACACGCCTGTGACGCTACTCGCAGGAAGGCCGCTCGGCAGGTCGTCGCGCCCCCTGGCTGTGAGGGGATTCCTCGTGCGCTAGGGTCGCTTGCGTGGAGCGACGGCGCCGCATTTTGCTGACATCTGCCGCACTTGGCCTCGTGGCCGTGACGGCTTCTGGTTGCACGGCCAATGAGGCCTTCTTCTTCGACCTTCCGGACCCGGCAACCGCCGAGGCGCCCATCATCCAGAACCTCTGGCAGGGCACGTGGATCGCTGCCTGGGGCGTCGGCATCGTCACCTGGGCCCTGATGCTCTGGGCGTTCATCGCCTACCGGCGTCGCAAGAACAGCAACGACGTGCCCGTGCAGACCAAGTACAACCTGCCGCTCGAGATCCTCTACACGGTCGTGCCGCTCATCATGATCCTCGGCCTCTTCGTCTTCACCGCGCGTGACCAAACGGAGTTGCTCACGGTCGAAGATGACCAGAGCGAGACCATCAATGTCGTCGGCTTCCGCTGGAGCTGGGCCTTCAACTACCTCGACGAGGACGTCTATGACGTCGGCACACCGGGCATTCCGCCCACGCTGGTCGTGCCCGTCGACGAGAAGATCCAGTTCGAGCTCACCTCGCCCGACGTCATCCACTCGTTCTGGGTGATCGACTGGCTGTTCAAGATGGACGTCATCCCCGGCAAGGTCAACGTCTTCCAGGTGACGCCCAACAAGGAAGGCTCGTTCATTGGCCGATGCGCCGAGTTGTGCGGTACCGACCATGCCCGCATGCTCTTCAACGTGAAGGTCGTGCCGCGGGCGGAATACGAGCAGTACATCGAGGAGCTCCGCGCCAAGGGGCAGACCGGCAAGTTGGAGAGCGAGCGCGTCGACTACACCGGTGAGCGCCCGTCCGAGGGGAGGAACCTGTGACCATCCTCAACGATCCTGTTGCCGCGCCCACCGCGGCGCCGACCCCCAAGGAGGTCCGGCGCGGCCACCTCGGGCGCACGATCGTCAAGTGGGTCACCTCGACCGATCACAAGACGATCGGCTACCTCTACCTCATCACCTCGTTCGTCTGGTTCATCCTCGCTGGAGCCATGGCACTCGTCATCCGTGCCGAGCTCGCGACGCCGGGCATGCAGTTCGTGTCGCTGGAGCAGTACAACCAGCTCTTCACGATGCACGGCACGATCATGCTCTTCCTCTTCGCCACGCCTCTCTTCGTCGGCTTCGGCAACGTGATCATGCCGCTGCAGATTGGCTCTCCTGACGTGGCCTTCCCGCGGCTCAACATGCTGGGCTACTGGCTGTTCTTCTTTGGCGGCTTCACCATCCTTCTCAGTTTCTTCACGCCTGGAGGCGCCGCCTCGTTCGGCTGGTTCGCCTATCAGCCGCTGAGCAATGCGGTGAACTCGCCGGAGGTGGGAGCCGACCTCTGGCTGCTGGGCCTGGCCATGGGCGGCCTGGGCACCATCCTCGGCGCCGTCAACTTCATCACGACGATCTTCTGCATGCGGTGCCCCGGCATGACGATGTTCCGTATGCCGATCTTCACGTGGACGATCTTCATCACCAGCGTGCTCGTGCTCGTCGCGTTCCCGATTCTCGCGGCGGCTCTCGTGATGGCCTTCATCGACCGCAAGTTCGGTGCCGTGGTCTTCGACGCCGACAACGGCGGTGCGATTCTGTGGCAACACCTCTTCTGGTTCTTTGGACACCCAGAGGTCTACATCCTCGCTCTACCTTTCTTCGGCATCGCGAGCGAGATCATCCCGGTCTTCTCGCGCAAGCCCATCTTCGGCTACAAGGGCCTCGTGTTCGCCACGATGGCTATCGGCGCACTCTCTGTCGCGGTGTGGGCACACCACATGTACGTCACCGGTTCGGTCTACCTTCCGTTCTTCGCCCTCATGACGATGCTCATCGCGGTGCCCACGGGCGTGAAGTTCTTCAACTGGATCGGCACTATGTGGCGGGGCTCTGTGAGCTTCGAGAGCCCGATGCTCTACACCATGGGCTTCCTCGTGACGTTCCTCTTCGGCGGACTCACGGGCATCATCTTGTCCGCACCCCCGCTGGACTTCCACGTCTCGGATAGCTACTTCGTCGTGGCTCACTTCCACTACGTCGTCTTCGGCACGGTCGTCTTCCTGATGTTCGCCGGGTTCTTCTTCTGGTGGCCCAAGATGACCGGCCGGATGCTCAACGAGCGGCTCGGCCATGTCCAGTTCTGGCTGCTCTTCATCGGCTTCCAGGG
>CAYYZU010000282.1:0-2903 GCA_964476205.1 uncultured Actinomyces sp.
GGTACGCCGAAATGCTGCGAGGTGCTCCGCAGCGCCAGATCCTCCCGAGACGGCCGGGTGCTCCGGGCGCTTCCTCGTCATCCGGGGTGAAGGCGTACCTCGTCATCCGGGGTGAAGGCGTACCTCGTCATCCGGGGTGAAGGCATGCCGCATCGTGGTCCTGGGCGAATCCGTACCGGGTGCCGGTACGGATGTCTTCCGGGTATGAGTACCGGATGGCGGTACGCATCTGGCCAGCGTCTCTCCTGCCCTCTCTCGGGATCTCTTCATGCCCTCTCGCATGGGCCAGTGGGGCCCCGGTGACAGGATGCCGCCATGAGCGACCCGGTCTTCACGCCGCAGGCAGCAGCCACGCGGATGTCGGCCTTCGCGGCGGCCGCGAGCGAGCGGAGCGGACGGGACCTCACGGGGTACGACGACCTGCATGCCTGGTCCATCGCCGAGCCCGATGCGTTCTGGTCGCTGGTGTGGGACCACTTCGGCGTCGTCGGCACGCGAGGGGAGGTAGCGGCCGAGCCTGCGGTGCTCCCGGAGGCACGTTTCTTCCCCGGTGCGAGTCTCAACATCGTCGACACCTACCTGCGTCCGGTGCCCGAGCGCGACGCCCATGGCCTCCCCATCGTCGTGCAGACCGCAGAGGTCGGAGATGGCATCGGCGTCGTCGCGACGCTCAGTCGCGAGGAGCTCGTCGAGCGCGTGGCCGCTGCCGCGGCAGTCCTGCAGGCCCGGGGAGTCACTCCTGGCGATCGCATCGCACTCGTGCTGCCCGTCGGCATCGATGCGCTCGTGGTGACGCTCGCCGGCCTTGCGGTAGGCGCGGTGGTATCGAGCGCGGCGCCGGAGTTCGGCGTCCCCGCGATCGTCGACCGCTTCGGCCAGCTCGACCCTGTCATGCTCGTCGGCACGACCTCGTATCGGTGGGCGGGCAAGCGCCATGAGCGCCGCGATCACCTGGTCGAGCTCGTGCGCGAGCTCCCAAGCGTGCGCGCGGTGCTGGTCGTCCCCGGGACCGACGACCTGATGAGCCCCGTGGATCCCGATGTTGTCGACGTGGCCGGGATCGCGGCGCGTTGTGTGGCCGGCAGTGACCGGCTCCTCCAGGTCGACGTGCTCGCCGACGCGGAGCGACGTCACCGCGGGACGGCGCTGCAGGCGGAGGCGTTGTCCTTCGACCACCCGGCGTACGTGCTCTTTTCCTCGGGCACCACCGGCAAGCCCAAGTGCCTCGTGCATCGCGCCGGCGGGGTGCTCGTCAAGCACCTGGTCGAGGCGGGGCTGCACGGTGACTTCGGGCCCGGTGATCGCGTGTGCTTCTACACGACGACCGGATGGATGATGTGGAACTGGGCCGTCTCGGTCCTGGCGACCGGTGCGACTCTGGTGCTGCACGACGGGGCGCCGACGTACCCGTCATCTGACGCGCTCTTCACCCTCGCGGACATCGCCGACCTCACCCAACTCGGATTGGGTGCGCGCCTGCTCGATGCGATGCGCTCCGACGGGAAGGATCTGCGCGAAGGGCGTGATCTGGAGCGCCTGCGCATGGTCCTGGTGACCGGCTCGCCCCTTACCGAGGCGACCGCGCGGTGGTTGGTCGATCAGCTCGGCGAGACCGTGATGCCGCAGCCGATCTCGGGGGGCACCGACCTGGTCGGCTGCTTCGTCTCCGCCTCGCCCACGCTGCCGGTGTGGCCCGGCGAGATCACCCGGCCCACCCTGGGCATGGACGTCGTGGTGTACGACGAGGACGGCAATTCCACCACCGACGACAGCCCGGGCGAGCTCGTCTGCCGCAACACCTTCCCCACTGTCCCGCTCGGCATCTGGGGCGATGACGACGGCTCGCGCCTTCACGAGACCTACTTCGCTCGGTTCCCCGGTGTGTGGACGCACGGCGACCTCACCTCGCGCACCGACAACGGCGGCTTCGTCATCCACGGGCGCTCGGATGCGACGCTCAACGTCGCGGGGGTGCGCATCGGCACCGGCGAGATCTACGCCGCGCTTGAGCATGTGCCCGAGGTCGTCGATGCGCTCGCCTTCGCGCAGGCCTGGGATGGCGACACCCGCATGGTGCTCCTCGTCGTCCTTCGGCCCGGTGCGGCACTGGATGACGATGTGCGCGGCCGGATCCGCAGCACCCTGCGCGAGCGTGGGTCGCCCCGACACGTGCCCGCGGTCATCGCTCAGGTGAGCGAGCTGCCCCGCACGCTCACGGGGAAACTGGCCGAGATCGCGGTGGCCAACATCGTCAACGGCAGGCCGGTGCGCAATCGCGACGCACTGGCCAACCCCGAATCCCTCGATGCCATCGCAGCGCTGGAGGAACTCCGGGCGTGAGCGTTCCGCTGCGCGGACTGGCGGGGTCGGCGTACCGACATGGGATCGGCAGGATGTGACCATGTCATCGGATGAGGGCACGGCTCCTGCACAGGCACTACTCCTCGACGTCGGCGTCGTGCTCTTCAAGTCCGCATGGGAGATCGCGGACGACTACGAGCGCCTGCGCGGCCTGCCCGCGGGCACCGTCGTCGGTCGCGGACCCCTGGAGTGGAGCGCACCCGATGAGACATGGGAGCGCTACCGCCGCGGTGAGATCACCGAGCGGGAGTACTGGCTGACCTTCGCCGATACGGCCGTCGCCAACGGCGCGCCGCTCGACGGCCATCCGCACCTCATGCGGGCGATGTTCCAGCAGCCGGGTGTCGAGGCCGTTCGCCCCGAGGCCCTCGCGCTCGTCGAGGAGTGCAAGGCCGCAGGCCGTGCGCTCGGCATCCTCACCAACGAGCTCATGGACTTCCAGGGCAGGGAGTGGGTGGAGGCCCAGGCCTGGTTCCCCGACTTCCCCGTGCTCGTCGACTCCTCCGAGCTGGGGATCCGCAAGCCCGACCCGCGCCCCTACC
>CAYYZU010000283.1:0-2882 GCA_964476205.1 uncultured Actinomyces sp.
GAGGTCCATACCGATGGTGTCGTGGATGTCCATCGCCTGCGCAACAGCCACCTTGGTGCCGACGCCATCGGTGGAGGTGGCGAGCAGGGGGCGCGCGTAACCCTTGAGCGCACTCGCGTCGAAGAGGCCGGCGAATCCGCCGAAGCCGCCCACGACCTCGGGTCGCGTGGCACGTGCGATGGCATCGCGCATGAGCGCTACCGCGCGCTCACCCGCCTCGACGTCGACGCCCGCGTCGGAGTAGCTCACCATCAGGGATGCTGCAGCGCGTCGATGTGCGTGGTGGTGATGCTGCGCTCGATTCCCTCGAGCAGGTGCTTGCCCATCACCTCGGGCTCGGGGATCGGCACGGGGTAGACGCCGTCGAAGCAGGCGCGGCAGAAGTCCTGCTTCGGCAGGGTGGTCGCCTCGACGAGCGCGTCGAGCGAGACGTATCCGAGCGAGTCGGCGCCGATCGAGCGGCAGATCTCCTCGACCGACAGGCCGTTGGCGATCAGCTCGGCGCGCGAGGCGAAGTCGATGCCGTAGAAGCAGGGCCACTTCACGGGCGGCGAGGAGATGCGCACGTGCACCTCGCGGGCGCCGGCCTCGCGCAGCATGCGCACGAGCGCGCGCTGGGCGTGGCCGCGCACGATCGAATCGTCGACGACGACGAGCCGCTGGTCGGCGATCACCTCGCGCAGGGGGTTGAGCTTGAGCCGGATGCCGAGCTGGCGGATCGTCTGAGACGGCTGGATGAAGGTGCGGCCGACGTAGGCGTTCTTGACCAGTCCCTCGGCGAAGGGAATGCCCGACTCCTGCGCGTAGCCGATGGCGCCATAGCGGCCGGACTCGGGTACGGGGATCACGAGGTCAGCGTCAGCCGGATGCTCGCGCGCGAGGCGCTTGCCGATGTCGACACGCGTGGCCTGCACGCTGCGCTCGGAGATGGTGGTGTCGGGGCGCGCGAGGTAGACGAACTCGAAGAGGCAGCCTTTGGGCTCCGGTTTGGCGAAGCAGTGCGCGCGCAGGCCGTGCTCGTCGATGGCGATGAGCTCACCCGGCTCGATCTCGCGGACGTACGACGCGCCGACGATGTCGAGTGCCGCTGTCTCGCTGGCGACGACCCAGCCGCGCTCGAGGCGGCCGAGGACGAGCGGGCGGATGCCCTGCGGATCGCGCGCGGCGTACAACGTCGTGTCGTCCATGAAGACCAGTGAGTAGGCGCCCTGGAGTTGCGGCAGTTCCTTCATCGCCGCCACCTCCATCGACTCATCGGGGTGCGCCGCGATGAGCGCGGTGACCAGCTCAGTGTCGGAGGTAGCGCGCGTGGGCTTGGGCGTGCCCAGCGGCAGCTCGCCGCGGTCCGTCTCGAGTGCAGCGACGCGATCGGCTAGCTCCGGGGTATTGGTGAGGTTGCCGTTGTGCGCGATCGCAAGGTGCCCGGTCGCGGTGGCGCGGAAGGTCGGCTGCGCGTTATCCCAGCAGCTCGCACCAGTGGTGGAGTAGCGCGTGTGGCCGATCGCGAGGTGGCCCTGCAGTGACTCGAGGCTCGCCTCGGTGAAGACCTGCGACACGAGGCCCATGTCCTTGTAGACGACGATGTGGCGGCCATCGCTCACCGCGATGCCGGCCGACTCCTGGCCGCGGTGCTGCAGGGCGTAGAGGCCGAAGTAGGTGAGCTTGGCGACGTCCTCACCGGGCGCCCACACACCGAATACCCCGCAGGCGTCCTGGGGCGCTCGGTCATCGCCGAGGAATTCGTGCGTGAGCTTGCCGTCGCCGCGCGCCACGAGGTGAGTCTATGCCGGGTCCTGCATGCCCGAATTCGGGACACGGCGCGGCGTCGTCCAAACGGATGAGTTTCCCGAATGCCCGCGTCGGAAATCCCTGGGAAGGGGCGTCTCGCCGAGCAACCGGGGGAACCGCCTAGCGAGCCTGGGAGTCCAGCCAGGTGTGCCCGTACGGGCCTACCGAATGACAGGAGATTCTCGTGAAGACCGCCCTGCGCACTCGACGCGCCGGCACCGCCCTCATCGGATCCTTCAGCATCGTCGCGGCGATGCTCACCGCCGTAGGGGTGGGCGCGGGACCCGCGCAGGCTCACGGCACCATGTCGAATCCCTCCTCCCGGATCTGGGAGTGCTTCTACGGCGATCGCACATCGCCGCTGTGCGCCGAGGCATGGCGCACCAGCCCGCAGGCGCTCTACGACTGGAATGAGATCAACCAGGGTGCCGCCGCAGGGCAGCACCGGCAGATCATCCCCGACGGTCAGCTGTGCTCGGCCGGTCGCGAGAAGTACGCCATCTTCGACCGCCCCTCAGCGCAGTGGAAGGCCACGAACCTCAAGCCCGATACCGACGGCAAGTACACGCTGACGTGGACGTCATCTGCGCCGCACGCGACGCAGTACTACCAGGTCTTCATCACCCGTGCGGGCTTCGACCCGACGACGCAGCCGCTGCGCTGGGCCGACCTCGAGCTCGTCCACGACTCCGGCCCCCGCGCGCGTGAGGCGACGACGACCCTGCGCATGAACCTGCCCAAGCGTGACGGCCGCGCCATCCTCTACACGATCTGGCAGCGCAGCGACTCCCCCGAGGCCTTCTACTCATGCACCGACGTGACGCTGGATGGATCAGGCAGTACGCCGAGTCCGACTCCCACTCCCACGCCCACGCCCACCCCGACTCCGACTCCGACGCCGACACCCACGCCTACTCCGACGCCTGCTCCCAGCATGCCGGGAGTGACCGAAGGCGTCGTCGCAACCCCGATCGTGACGAGCGACTGGGGCGCGGGCTACTGCAGCGACGTCATCGTGTCGACGCAATCGACCACGGAGAAGCACTGGCGCGTCGACCTGCCCAAGGGCATCACGGTGAGCAGCCTGTGGAACG
>CAYYZU010000284.1:0-613 GCA_964476205.1 uncultured Actinomyces sp.
TGGTAGCGGGGCGAAACTGGAAGGGCGCGACCACCGGGTTCCGTGCCCAACGAGATCCCCTCACGAAACAGCATTCCTGCACCCCCTCCTGCACCCCCGGGGAGTGCAAGCACTGCACCCCCCTTGTCAACAATCGCGCTCACGCAGCCGAGCCTGACCAGGGCTTGATCTTCTTCAGCTCCGGTTCGAGTTCGCGCATGGCCACCTCGATGTCGTAGGCCGCCTGCGCTCGAAGCCAGTAGCCGGCTGAAAGCCCGAAGAACCGGCACAGGCGCAGGTCAGTATCAGCAGTCACGGCACGCTTGCCACTGACCACATCGCCGATACGAGGGGCCGGAACGCCGATCTCCTTGGCCAGCCGATAGCGGGACAGGCCCATGGGAACCATGAACTCCTCCCACAGCAACTCCCCCGGGGTCACCGGGTCCACCAGCGCAGCTCGCTTGGCCATCTCCCGCACCTCCTCCTAGTGGTAGTCCACGATCTCGACGTCCGCCGGCCCGGCCTGTGTCCACCTGAAGCACACCCGCCACTGATCATTGATCCGGATGCTGAACTGGCCCTTGCGATTGCCCTTCAGCGCCTCCAGACGATTGCCGGGAGGAACCTTGAG
>CAYYZU010000284.1:623-2850 GCA_964476205.1 uncultured Actinomyces sp.
AGCAACTCCCCCGGGGTCACCGGGTCCAACAGTGCAGCTCGCTTTGCCATCTCCCGCACCTCCTAGTGGTAGTCCACGATCTCAACGTCCGCGGGTCCGGCCTGCGTCCACCGGAAGCACACCCGCCACTGCTCGTTGACCCTGATACTCATCTGCCCCCTGCGATCGCCCTTCAGTGCCTCTAGGCGATTGCCAGGAGGAACCCTCAAGTCGTCCAGCTGGCTGGCGATCTCCAACTGCCTCAACTTCCGACGAGCTACCGCTTCGATCGACACGAACCGACGAACGCGCTCACCGGATGCCAAACGCTCGGTGTCGCGATCCGCGAACGAGACGATCACCGATAAATAGTAATGCGTCTCGTTACTATGGTCAAGCGTTCCGCTACCCGAGCGACGACTAAGGGCCCCTGATCTCCCAGGGACCCTCAGTCGTCGGAACGCCCAGTCGTTGAACGTTCAAATTGGTAGCGGCGAGAAACTGGCAGGGCGCGACCACCGAGTTCCGTGCACAACGAGATCCCCTCACGAGACTCCACTGCTGCACCCCCTCCTGCACCCCCAAGGGGTGCGGAAGGTGAACCCCCGTCGTCAGCATTCGCGTGCCCCACGCGATCAGCGCTACTCGCGCATTCCGAGCCTCGACCGAGGCTGCTCGCCGGATCAGGTCTGGCTGCGTGCGGTGGTAGCTATGGAAAGGCACGGGGCGAAGGCCAGCGATACCCCAGTCGACCTTGGGATTTCCAGCTACCGCTGAGACAGGACCACTAGCCGGCGCGATCGGAGTCGATATCGCGCAAGCTCTTGACCCTCATCACCCCGAGCGCGGTGAGGACCAACAGCCCCGCGATCCCGAGGAGCACGGGCTCGATGCCGAAGTTCTCCGCGAGAACGCCGGCGAGGAACATCGCCGCGGGTGGCGCAACGTAGAAGGTCGCCGTCTGGATGCCGAAGACGCGCCCCTGCTCGTCCGGCTTGACGCGCAATTGCACGATCGTGGTGAGCAGTGGCTGCATCGGACCCCAGGCAAGACCGCAGAGGAAGGCGAACGTGACGAAGACTCCGATGGGCGGCAGGAGAGCCATCGGGATGTAGCTGAGCGCAGATCCGACGAGGGCGGCGTAGACGATCGTCCGCCGCCTCATCCTCTGGTTCAGCCAGCCGTAGGAGAACGCGCCGATCACGCTGCCTGCGGAGAGCGCGCCGAGGATGAAGCCAAGCCTCTCCGGCGAGTTGAGCTGAGTGAAGTACGCCGGGAGGAGCACTGTCTCAGTCGGCAGGTAGATCGCTGCGAGAACCATCACCGCGACAGTCATTGCGCGCAGCGTGTGATCGCGCCAGATGAGCCTGGCGCCGAGGCTGGCGTTCTGCCATGCGGTCAGCGGCGCGGTACCCGCTTCCTCGCGTTTGGCTCTGGCGATCCGCCCGGCATCCGTGACGCGAAGAAGCGACATGAGGATCGCCGCGACAACGAATGCGCCAAAGGGTGCCCAGAAGGCGGCCGTGTCGCCGAGCGCTCCGATGAGCAGTGAGCCGGCGAGTGGGCCGATGATCCAGCCGACTCCGAAGATGCCCTCGTGCAGGCCGTTGAGCCGGGTCACCTCCATGCCGCTCGCCTCGGCGACGTCGGGAATGAGCGCGCGGCGCGCGGTGTAGCCCGCTGGGTCGAACACGGCGCCGAGCATCGCCAGCGCCAGAATGATTGCGATGTTGAGATCGGTCACGATCGCGACGATGGGGACTGCTGCGACGGATATCGCCGACATGATGTCGGAGACGATGCTGACTATCCGACGCCCGAAGTGATCGACGGCCCAGCCGGCGAACGGACTCGCGACGATGCCCGGCAGTGCGGAGAGTGCCGCGACGAGACCCGCCGCAGTGACCGACCCGGTGCGCTGGAGCACCAGCCACGGAATCGCAATCGTGACAACGCCATTGGACATTCCTGACAGGAGATTGGTGGTCTCCAGCAGTGCGATCGGAGTCCAGCGGATGACGGACCTCATGCGGGAGCGCGACCGCTCACCTGAACGGGCAGGGAGCGAAGCCCGTGGATCATCCGGCCCGGGTTGGGCACAGGTGTACCCGCTAGGGTCCACGCCTGACGATCGGGCAAACGTGTTAGCAGGTGGCGCCACGTGACCTCCGCCTCCATGCGCGCGAGCGCGGCCCCGAGGAACGCAGCGTTGACAACAACGATCCCGAGCAGGGAGATCCCTCGCAGA
>CAYYZU010000285.1:0-2843 GCA_964476205.1 uncultured Actinomyces sp.
GGCACGCCGTAGAAGGAATCGGTGGCGAGCACGGCTACTACTCGGCCACCTTCCTGTGGCAGGTCCGCGGCTTCCTCGATCGCCTCGTCGGCGGTGTGGGCCTGCGCCGTGGCCGCCGGGATCCGGATCATCTCGTCATCGGCGATGCGGTTGACTTCTGGCGGGTGGAGGAACGCATCCCCCCGCGTCTCCTGCGCCTGCGCGCGGAGATGAAGATGCCGGGACTGGCCTGGCTCGAGTTCACCATCGAGCCGCGCGATGGCGGCGGGTCGCGTCTCACCCAGCGGGCGGTGTTCCGACCGCATGGCCTGACCGGTCACGGCTACTGGTGGTCCGTCGCCCCCTTCCATCGCTATGTCTTCCCCGGCATGGCCGGTCACCTCGTGCGCGAGGCGGAGCAGCATCCCGCCGTGACACCAGTACGACCGGCAGCGTAGAAAGGACGTCATGGGTCTCATCCGCCGCGCGGCTTCACTCGCCTCGGTCCCCGTCACCACGGGTGCCCGACTGGCCGGTGCCGCGACCGCCACTGCCTTCGGCGCGGATCGCGACGCCGTCTATGCCAAGGCCACGGCAGCCTCCGTCGAGACCCTCACCGCTGCGCTCGCCAAGGCCCGCGGCCCCGCGCTGAAGTTCGGTCAGGCACTCGCTGTCTTCTCCTCAGCGCTCCCTCCGGAGCAGGCCGCGCAGCTCACCGCGCTCACCCGGCTCTACGAGGACGCCAAGCCGCAGCCCCTGAAGACCATCGAGAAGCAGCTCAAGGGCCTCCCCAAGGGCGTCGACATCGAGCCCGAGGCCATCGCGGCCGCGAGCCTCGGCCAGGTCCACCGCGGCACCTGGACTGACGGCACCCCGGTGGCGATCAAGGTGCAGTACGCCGACGCCCCCAAGGTCGTGAAGTCCGACATGATGCAACTGCGGGCGATGGCCCCGCTGGTCGGACGCCTCTTGCCGACCCTCGATGTGAAGGCTCTCGTCGACGAGCACGCCGCGCGCCTGGCGGAGGAACTCGACTACACCCACGAGGCCGCCTGGCAGAAGCGCTTCCGCAAGGCGTGGAAACCCCAGGGCATCGTCATCCCCAAGGTGCACTTCGCCACCGAGACCCTGCTCGTCACCGAGTGGGTCGACGGCACTCCCTTCACCGCGCTCGTCGACGAGCCCGCCCATCGGCGCGATGCCGCCGGGCGCCAGCTCGCGCGCTTCTGCTTCTGGTCCCCCCGCCTGGTCGGTGCGACTCACGCCGATCCGCATCCCGGCAACTTCCGCCTGCTGGAGGACGAGCGCCTCGCCGTCCTGGACTTCGGGAGCATCGCTAACGACTCCGGCCTCTTCACGCACCTCTTCGCGCAGACCCTGATCCTCACCACGCGCGGAAACGACGAGGCCGTGCTCGAGGAGTGGCGCAAGGCGGGGCTGGTCAGCGACTCCACCACGACCGAGCAACTCATGGAGATGCTCGACCCTGACGATCGGCCCTACACCCGCGAGGAGTTCACTTTCAGCAAGGAGTGGCTGCAGACCCGGTCGCAGCAATTCCAGGATCCGGTCCAGGCCCTCCAGGGAGCAAGCCGACTGCGCTTCCCCGCCGACTACCTCCTCGAGCACCGGGCTGTCATGGGCACGATCGCCCTGCTGTGCGGACTCGACTCGACGGTTGACTTCCGCGCCGTCATCGACGGAGTCGGCGATGCCATCGCTGCGCCCGCCTAGCCTGAGCGTCACAATAGGTCCGTGACCGACTCACTCTCCCCCTACGAGCGCTTCGGCGGACACGAGTTCTTCACTGCCCTCGTGCACGATTTCTACGTCGGCGTGGCCCAGGACCCGGTCCTGCGTCCGATGTATCCCGATGAGGATCTCGGCCCGGCGGAGGAGCGACTGCGGATGTTCCTCGAGCAGTACTGGGGCGGACCCACCACCTACTCCGACCTGCGCGGGCACCCGCGACTGCGCATGCGCCACTCCCCCTATGCCATCGGGGCCGACGCCCACGATCGCTGGCTCTCCCACATGCGCGTCGCCGTGGAGGCGCGCGACATGGATCCCGAGGACGAAGCCGAGCTATGGGGCTACCTCACGAGTGCAGCCTTTGCCATGATCAATACCCCGCTCGCCTGACGAAGGCACACCCCGCTTTACGCCCTTGTAGGGTGAACGCGTGACACCATTCCGCGCCCTGCCCGGCCTGCTGGCCCTCGCCCTCGCTGCTCCGCTCCTCGCGGGGGCTCCGGCCGCCATGGCCGCTGAGAGCACCCAGACCGCCCCGCAACCGCGCGCCAACACCTTCCCCGAGCGCTACAGCGTCAACGCCGCTGGTGACCTCGTCATCGCAGGCAACACCCTGATGACGTGCCCGGCCAGCGCCAGCACCTGCGCTGAGGCACTGCGCGGCGGAGGGACCTCGTCACGCTTCAACAACAACAGCTACTCGATGGTCATGGTCGACATCGATGATGACCCGGCCACGGTCAACTCCTCCAGCGCCGATCTACAGATCCCCGCGGGCGCCCCCGTCCTCTTCGCGGGCCTCTACTGGGGCGCGGGCGCATCCGGTGACCAGGCCAAAGGTCGCGCGCCGGCGAACGCCGCGACCGTGCGCCTGCGCCTCCCCGGTGGCACGGCGTACACCACTGTCACGGGCAGTGTCACGGCGATGTCCACCTCGGGCTCCAACAAGACCTACGCCGCCTTTGCCGATGTCACCTCGCAGGTGCGCGCGTCGGGACGCGGCACCTACGTCGTCGCCGACGTGAAGGGCGATCTCGGCATCAACCACTTCGCTGGATGGTCGCTCGTCGTCGTCTACGGCGATCCGACCGAGCCCGTCCGCGCCATGAGCG
>CAYYZU010000286.1:0-2837 GCA_964476205.1 uncultured Actinomyces sp.
CCCGGCGGCATCGACGCGCACACCCACATGGAGCTGCCCTTCGGCGGCACCTTCGCGTCCGACACCTTCGAGACCGGCACCGGGGCGGCGGCCTGGGGCGGGACGACGACGATCATCGACTTCGCCGTCCAGCGCTACGGCGAGCGTGTACAAGACGGCCTTGCGGCATGGCACGCCAAGGCGGACGGCAATTGCTTCATCGACTATGGCTTCCACCAGATCATCGGCGGCGTCGACGACGACTCGCTCAAGGCGATGGACGAGCTCATCGACGAGGGTGTGACCAGCTTCAAGCTCTTCATGGCCTACCCGGGCGTCTTCTACAGCGACGACGGCCAGATCCTGCGGGCGATGCAGCAGGCGAAGCACAACGGGTCGATGATCATGATGCACGCCGAAAACGGCATCGCGATCGACGTACTCGTCGCGCAGGCCCTCGCCCGAGGCGAGACTGCCCCGATCAACCATGGCCTCACGCGTCCGTGGGAGACCGAGCAGGAGGCCACTCACCGCGCGATCATGCTGGCCCGAATCACCGGAGCCCCGCTCTACATCGTGCACATGTCCGCCAAGCAGGCGGTGCAGACGCTGCAGGAGGCGCGCGACCTCGGCCTCAACGTCTTCGGCGAGACCTGCCCGCAGTACCTCTACCTCTCACTGGAAGAGCAGCTCGGCGCACCCGGCTTCGAGGGAGCCAAGTGGGTCTGCTCGACGCCGCTGCGCTCGCGCGAGGAGGGCCACCAGGAGGAACTCTGGCGCTATCTGCGCACGAATGACCTCTCGATCGTGAGCACGGACCACTGCCCCTTCTGCATGAAGGAGCAGAAGGAGCTCGGCATCGGGGACTTCTCCAAGATCCCCAACGGCATTGGCTCGGTCGAGCACCGCATGGACCTGATCTACCAGGGCGTCGTCGACGGCCAACTCAGCGTCGAGCGGTGGGTGGAGATCACGTCGACCACGCCGGCGCGGATGTTCGGCCTCTATCCCAAGAAGGGCGCCATCGCACCGGGGTCAGATGCCGACATCGTCGTCTACGACCCGAACGGCCACACGAGCATCGGCTACGAGAAGACCCACCACATGAACATGGACCACAGCGCGTGGGAGGGCTACGAGATCGACGGGCATGTCGACGTCGTCATGTCACGCGGCGAGGTCCTTGTCGACGAGCAGGGATTCCACGGCACCAAGGGACGCGGCCGCTACCTCAAGCGCGGCCTCTCGCAGTACCTCATCTGAACCTGATCACCCACAACGAAGCGAGCGGAGCACCACGTGTACACGATCGACCACTGGATCAGCGGACAGCGCGTCGCCGGGACATCCGGCAAGGCCGGACCGGTCTTCAATCCCGCGACCGGCCAGCAGCAGGGAGAGGTGGCCCTGGCCAGCGTCGCCGAGGTCGACAAGGCGGTGGCCGTGGCGAAGGAGACCTTCTCCACGTGGCGCTCCTCGTCGCTGTCCAAGCGCGCCGACATCCTCTTCGCGTTCCGGCAGATCGTGCACTCCCGTCGTGACGAGATCGCCAACCTCGTCTCGCAGGAGCACGGCAAGGTGCCCTCCGATGCCGCCGGCGAGCTGGCCCGAGGCCTGGAGAACATCGAGTTCGCGTGCGGCATCCCTCAGATGCTCAAGGGCTCCTACAGCGAGCAGGTGTCCAGCGGCGTGGACGTCTACTCGCTGCGCCAGCCCCTGGGAGTGGTCGCGGGCATCACGCCCTTCAACTTCCCGGCCATGGTGCCGATGTGGATGTTCGCCAATGCGATCGCCACCGGCAACACCTTCGTCCTCAAGCCCAGCGAGAAGGACCCTTCGGTCGCGCTCCTCATCGCCGAGATGCTCGCCGAGGCCGGCCTGCCGCCGGGCGTGTTCAACGTCGTCAACGGCGACAAGGTGGCCGTCGACCGCATCCTCGAGCACCCCGATATCCAGGCCGTGAGCTTCGTCGGGTCTACCCCGATCGCGAAGTACATCTACTCGACGGGCACCGCCAACGGCAAGCGCGTCCAGGCCCTCGGCGGCGCCAAGAACCACATGGCGGTCCTGCCCGATGCTGACATCGACATGGCGGCTGATGCCGCCGTGAGCGCGGGCTTCGGCTCGGCCGGCGAGCGCTGCATGGCCATCTCGGTCGTCGTGGCTGTCGGCGGCGTGGGCGACAAGCTCGTCGACGCCATCGCCGCCCGCATGCCCAAGGTCAAGGTCGGCCCGGGCACCGATCCCGATGCCGAGATGGGCCCACTCATCACCGGCGAGCACCGCGACAAGGTCGCGTCGTACCTCGCCGGCGCCTCCGGCGAAGGCGCCACCGTCGTAGTCGACGGACGCGAGGCGGACCTGCCCTCCGACGGATTCTTCCTCGGCGTCTCCCTGGTCGACCAGGTGACGCCCGGCATGAAGGTCTACGACGACGAGATCTTCGGTCCGGTGCTCTCTGTGGTGCGCGTCGACACCTATGAGGAGGCGGTCGACCTGATCAACCGCCACCAGTATGGCAACGGCACGGCGATCTTCACCCGCGACGGCGGAGCCGCGCGCCAGTTCCAGTTCGACATCCAGGTCGGCATGGTCGGCATCAACGTGCCGATCCCCGTCCCCGTGGCCTACTACAGCTTCGGGGGCTGGAAGGCCTCGCTCTTCGGCGACGCCAACATGTACGGCCCCGCGGGCGTCGACTTCTACACGCGCACCAAGACGGTCACCTCCCGCTGGCCCGACCCCTCGACCTCCTCGGTCGACCTGGGCTTCCCCCGCACCCGCTGACGAAGGGCACATACAAGACATGGATATCGGCGTCGTCCTGCAGTGCACTCCCCCGGCTTCGCGGGTTGTCG
>CAYYZU010000287.1:0-2836 GCA_964476205.1 uncultured Actinomyces sp.
CGGGCTGGCGCCCGGAGTACCAGCGCTTCTGCGATGAGTTCGGCTTCGCCGTCGCGCGCATCGACGTGCGTGGCACCGGCAGCAGCAGCGGGCGGGCCACCGACGAGTACCCCGAGGCCGAGCAGCGCGATCTCGCCGAGGCCATCGCGTGGCTCGCCGCACAGCCATGGTGCAGCGGCCAGGTCGGCATGTTCGGCACGTCGTACGGCGGATTCAACTCCTTCCAGCTCGCGTGCGAGCGGCCCGCGCACCTTGGCGCGATCATCCCGATCTACGCCACCGATGACCGCTACACAGACGATGTCCACCACATGGGCGGCGCACTCAAATGGATCGACCAGGTGGACTACTGCGCCTATATGGCGCCGATGAACGCATTGCCGCCCGTGCCTGGGATCTGGGGGCCAGACTGGCGCACCGAGTGGCTGCGCCGCATCGACGAGCACGAGCCCTGGCTGCTCACGTGGATGGCTCACCCGCACGACGACGACTACTGGCGGCACGGCTCGGTGCGCCCTGATTACGCCCGCATCGATATCCCCACGATGATCATCGCCGGCTGGGCCGACGGCTACCGCAACACCACGTTCCGCACCATCGAGCGACTCACCGTGCCCACTCGCCTGCTTGCCGGACCGTGGTCGCATGCGGCGCCCACCTCGAGTGCACCCGGCCCGCGCATCGATCACGTGCCGCAGATGGCAGCGTTCTTCGCCGAGCACCTCGGCACCCCGCCCGGCGCGCCGGCGACGCTGCCCGAGTGGGCACTCCCGCATGCCTGGTACTGCCGCTACTCCCACGCCCCCGATCCTGTTCTCGACACCGTGCCGGGGGAGTGGCGCGCGGACACCTGGCCCTCTCCACGGTCCTCGACGCGGGCGCTTGCCCTAGCCGACAAGTCGCCCTACGCCGTGCGACCCGATGTCGGCGTCGATGCGTGGATCTCCTGCGCGGGCCATTTGCCCTATGGCCAGTCCGGCGACCAGCGTGTCGACGATGCGAAGTCGATGGCCTGGGACTTCCCCGTCACCGAGCCGATCGAGATCGCAGGCCACGCCCACCTGCGCGCGCATGTCACCGCTACCTGCCCGCATCCGATCCTCGCCGTGCGCCTGTGCGACGTGGATGAGGACGGTACGTCGACCCTCGTCAGCCGCGGCACGCTGCTCATTGGGCCGGAGGGCGAGGTCGACGTCGAGCTGGAGGCCACGGCGTACCGCTGGTTGCCTGGACGCACCCTGCGCGTGAGTGTCGCCGGCGCGGACTGGCCCAATGTCGTCGCGCCGGGCGGCCCCGGCTACCTCACCCTGCGCGACGCGACCCTCATCCTGCCCACCTACGATCCCGACCCGCGCGCACCCGTCCCTGACTTCGCTCCCGGCAATCCGGAGTCAAGCGAGGACACCGACGGCATCACCTGGAGAGTTGAGCGCGATGTCGCACGCCGCGTCACGCGCTGCGTCGTCGGCTCGAAGTCCCACTATGAGACGCCCTTCGGCTCCGCCAGTGAGCGCTATGACGGCTGGGTGAGCGTCGACGAGCGCACGTTCGCCCAGCATGCCCACTCGGATGTCGAGTTCACGCTGCGCTTCCCCGAGGTGATTGCCACCGCCCGCTCCATCATGGATCTCACTACGGCAGGAGACACCTACGACCTGCGCATGCAGCTCACGGTCAAGGACGGAGACGAGGTCATCCGCGAGCGGACCTGGGAGCAATCCTTCCCGCGAGCGTGACGCGTCCGGCATGATTGGCCCATGGAAGCTGCTCTCCCGCGGGAGCACTACGTCGACCCCGAGATGTTCGTGCGTGAGCGCGAGATGCTCCGCCATGAGTGGACCTGCATGGGCCGCCTGGACGAGCTCGGACTCGACCAACCCGATCGCGTCGCCGTGCTCGACTTCCACGGCGAGTCCATCCTCGTTACGCGTGATGCCGCCGAGCTCCACGCCCATGCCAACGTATGCCGCCACCGGGGCTCGCAGCTCATGCCCGCCGATGCGCCGCCGTGCAGTGCGAAGGCACTGCGCTGCCCCTACCACTCGTGGACATATGCCCTCGACGGCTCGCTCATGCACGCACCGCATGCCGATGACATCGATCCGGCCGCATTCGCGCTCACTTCTCTCGCGGTCGACACCTGGGGCGGCTGGCTGTGGGTCGCCGAGGCTCCGCACACGACTCTCCTCGAGCAGCTCGGCCCTGTCCCTGACCGCGTCAAGCGATACCCCCTCGCGGACCTGAAGCTCGGCCTTCGCTTCACCTACGACGTCGCCGCCAACTGGAAGGTGATCGCCGAGAACTACAACGAGTGTTACCACTGCGGCCCGGTGCATCCCGAGCTCAGCCGGCTCGTGCCCGCCTTCGCCAGCGGGGGCAAGGACATTCCATGGGAAGACGGCGTGCCCCACCGCGAGGGCGCCTGGACCTTCACCATGAGCGGTACGACGGACCGCGCTCCCTTCCCCGAGCTCGATGAGCACGAGCGCGTGAAGCACAAGGGTGAGCTCATCTACCCCAACCTCATGCTCAGCCTCTCGGCCGAGCACGCTGCCGCCTTCCAACTCACTCCCCTCGCCGCAGATCGCACGCGCATCGTCTGCGACCTGCTCTTCCATCCCACCGAGACGAGCAAGGCAACCTTCGATCCCTCTGATGCGGGCGACCTGTGGGACCTCGTCAACCGCCAGGACTGGGCGATCTGCGAGTCCGTGCAGCGGGGCATGTCGTCGCGCTACTTCACCGGTGGCTGGTACGCGCCCATGGAGGACGATTCACTCGATATCCGGCGCTGGCTGCTGAGCAGGCTCACGTGACCGATCTCGCCATCGTCGGG
>CAYYZU010000288.1:0-2828 GCA_964476205.1 uncultured Actinomyces sp.
CGCCGCGGAAGAGCGACTCGAGCTCCTGGATGACCTTGCCGTTGCCGCGCACCGGCCCATCCAGTCGCTGGAGATTGCAGTTGACGACGAAGACGAGATTGTCGAGCTCCTCCCGGGCTGCGAGGCCCAGGGCGCCGACCGACTCGACCTCGTCCATCTCGCCGTCGCCAAGGAAGGCCCACACGCGCTGCTGCGAGGTGTCCTTGATGCCGCGGTTGTGGAGGTACTTGTTGAAGCGGGCCTGGTAGATCGCCGACAGCGGCTCGAGGCCCATCGACACGGTGGGGAACTGCCAGAACCACGGCATGAGCCGGGGGTGCGGGTACGACGGCAGCCCACCACTGGGGTGCGACAACTCCTGGCGGAAGCCGTCGAGCTGTCCCTCCGTGAGGCGCCCCTCGAGGAAGGCGCGCGCGTAGATGCCGGGGGAGGCGTGCCCCTGGAAGAAGACCTGGTCGCCACCACCCTGCGCGTCGGGGCCGCGGAAGAAGTGGTTGAAGCCGACCTCGTAGAGCGACGCGGACGATGCGTACGTCGAAATGTGCCCGCCCACGCTGATGCCGGGTCGCTGCGCGCGATGCACCATGATCGCGGCGTTCCAGCGGATGAACTCTCGGATACGGCGCTCGAGTGCCTCGTCGCCGGGGAACCACGGCTCCATCTCCGGCGGAATCGTGTTGATGTAGTCGGTCGAACGCAGGCTTGGCACTCCAAGATTGCGCTCGGCGGCGCGGCGCAGGAGCGCCAGCATGAGATAGCGGGCGCGGTAGGAGCCGGAGCCGTCGATGACCTGGTCGAGGGAGCCGGTCCACTCGGAGGTCTCCTCGGGATCCACGTCGACGTACTGGGTGGGCAGGCCGCCCGCGAGGAGTGGCTGCTGGCGGAGAGGATCGAAGCCGGTTGACATGTCCTGCCCTTCGCCGGGGAGCCCAGGGTCGCCGGGCACCTGTCGGTGGAGCCCGACGAGGCCGGCTCAGGCCGAACCGCCAGGCGGATACATCCTCGCGCACGAGCGCACCAGGCGCTGTCGCGGCCCGGTTACGCGCGAGTAGGTCCCGCAAGGGGGCCCCACGAAGGCAGCTCGTCGCCACATGCACCCGCACGAATAACGCCGAGTTGGTTGCGCGGGAGGCCGGGGTCCGGTGGACTACGCCTGTGGGTCGAGGCGTCAGGAGGCGACCGTGAGTGGCGAGACAGCGTCGCTCCTAGGGTCCCTGGGCATCGCGCCCGGTGCCGTCGTCTGGGAGATCGGGGCCGACGCCGACGCCGACGGTGGCCTCCGCGAAGCACTTGCGTCGGCCGAGGGCATCGAAATCGTCGATGACGACTACGACGACGTTGTCGATGTCGTACTCCTCTGGTGGCGCGACGACGATGGCGACCTCGTCGACGCGCTAGTCGATGCGATCGGCCCTCTTGCCGATCACGGTGTCGTGTGGCTCCTCACGCCGAAGCCGGGTCGCGACGGCCACGTCGAGGCCGAGGACATCTCCGATGCCGCACCTACCTCCGGCTTGCAGCAGACGTCCACGGTGAGCGCCGGACGTGACTGGCAGGGCACGCGTCTCGTTGCCCCGCGTGCCGGACGTCGCTGACTCACTCAACTGCCTCGCAGCTTTCGCCTCCCTGATGGGCTCAGCTGCCTCGCAGCTTTCGCATCCCTGATGGGCTCAGCTACCTCGCAGCTTTCGCGTCCCTGATGGGCTCAGCTGCCTCGCAGCTTTCGCATCCCTGATGGGCTCAGCTGCCTCGCAGCTTTCGCCAGGCGGACCCCAGCGCATCGCCCACCACTCGCGCCGCTGCCGCGGACGACTCGTAAGCCTGCAACGCGGCACGTAGTCCGTCGGTGCCCGGCAGGCCGGGGGAGCGTGAGAGGACCTGCGCCACGGCAAGCAGGCCCTGCAGGTCCTGCGCGCGGATGTCGCCTCGCGCATATGCCGCGGGCGCGGACGTGCGCCCTGACGCCACGTCGAGCAGGACGCCCGCATCGCACATGAGCGCGGGTCCCTCGGGTGAGACCACCGGGATCGTGCGCCAGTCCCCGTCCCGTGCTCCTGTGCCGATGCTCACCTGCGGTGTGATCGCGGTCAGTGACAGCGCACCCCCCTGCTGGGCGGCCACCGCGCCGACCGTGTCGATGAGGGCAGCGAGCCCCCGCCCCAGGAGCTCAGGGTTCGCGCGCACGCCCGCGGGCCCAAGGTCGCGGACGGCGACGGCGCACTGGTACGCCGTCGCAGCCACGAGCGTGCCCAGGGGCACGATGCCGAGCGGGCCCGCGACGGGCAGCAGTGCCTCGTGCGCGACATCGGGTGAGGAGGCCCAGTCGGCGACCTCGTCGCGCGCGCGGTGCAGGGACGCGATCAGCGCCTCGCGACTGTCGGCCACGTGCGCCGCGATGACGCGGCCCTCAGTGGAGTCCAGGGGCTCGGCTGTCGTGATGCCCTCGAGGGCGTCGCGGCGTATGTCGGGAAGGGGGCGTCCCTCGGGCCATGAACCCAGGACCACGAGGGTGCGCCCCGCCGTGCGCCCGGACTTGCGTGCCGGCGCGGCCATGTCCACATCGTCCACCGCGATCAGCAGGTCATCCCAGGCTCCGACCGTGGCCGCGAGCGTGCCGGCGAGGTCCGCGCTGACTCGCCCGCGTTCTCCAGGCGCCGGTCGCAGGCCCTCGGGCGGTAGCGTCACGCTCACATCCTGCCGTGGGTCAGTCGAGGGAGCGAGGTCCGCCGTGGTTCTGAAGGTCGGTGACGTCGCGCCGGACTTCACGCTGACCGATCAGCACGGTCGCTCGGCTTCACTGTCGGCGCAGGTCGGACCAGTCCTCATTG